>NZ_ACPC01000043.1:0-20417 GCF_000175075.1 Bacillus sp. m3-13 | reverse complement strand
AAAAGGCGAAATCCAGGTATAAGATTGAAGCGAAAAACAGTGAACTAAAGCATAGACACGGGTATGATACAGCCTCCGCCGCGGGTCTATTAGGTATGGAGGTACAAGGTGCCACAGCGATATTCGCTGTCAACCTAAAGAGAATACTAAAACTAATAAATGAAAAACAGTAAAATACAACGTTTATAGGGCAACTTTTTCTCCTTTTCGGAGAAAAAGTTGCCCTTTTTTGTGAATCTCATTTCTGAATGTTTTTCATTCAAAAATAATTATAGTTTTTCAGCGGCCTCCTTCGTTGCGGGGTCTCACCTGTCCCTTCCTCCCGCGGGCGTCTGCGCGCCTTCTACTACAATCAACAAGATGGCTTCATTTGCTTAAGGTTTTTTCGTAGAGCGAGAACACAGTCGCTAGAAAAATATGTTAAAGTATTTGGTAAGACAGATAATTACAACTATTCAACAAAAGGGCAGTAATCTTCAATAAGGAATCAAGATATTCAGTAAGATAGATATGAAGGGAGATGAGGGCTTGAAAAAAATTATATATATTGTTCTGTCTCTGTCTGTACTTCTTCTGGTAGGATGTAACAGTCCTAAGACAATGGAAGAGGCATTTCATAAAGAAATGAAAAGCCTTAAAGATGTCGATGATTACACCTTGGTTAAACAAGTAGAGAAAGATAATGTAATTCTTTACACTTCTTACATTGAAGGCGACGAAGAAAACAACGAGCAACTAAATATTGTTCATTTCAACAAAGTCAACAATGAATGGTTTTGGGATAAAACTGCTAGTTGTAATGATAAGTGGTCAGGTACATTAGGAGATAAGCCATATATATGGTGTGGAACTTTAACGGAACCGAGACACGATATCGTCTATGTTGGTGATACTAAAGCAAACGTTATTGAAGTAGAGGGTGGCATTGAACGGGTTTGGTATCATTTGAGTGAAAATGATAATGAGGAAATTAAAGTAGTGTTAGCGGACGGTTCAGAAGAATGGCTTAAAGAAGTGATAAAGTGATTTTCTTCAGCTAACGTGGGCTTTCCTCGATAAAAGATTTCTCTTCAACAATCTAGGGCGATTGTAGCATAGCGGGTCGCACCTTACTTAAGAATTGGGCAGGATTGTTTAACAACATATAAAATTTAGATAAAGGAGTTGAGCAAGTGATTGGTTATTTTATAGTCTTATGGTTGATTTTTGGCTTTATATTTGTTTTTTGCTTTTGCCAACAAAACATCAGCTACTAAAAGAACACTGTTCGGCAATTATTTATTTTTCACTTCATTAGTGGGATTTCTAATTTCATTTATACTTAATATCTTAATATATTTTGAATTTATCAAAGAGGGACTTTTCACAGGAAATAATACCGCTAATAGTTGTACAGCTTTTATTGTAGTTGCTTTGATTGCCAAATATCTTATAGTACGGAAAAATAATAATCCACAAGAAATATATTAATAAGTCAGAGGCAATTAAGCACTATGATATTGAGTTAATTAGGTGCTAGTACCACAAGTAAAATATACATTATAAGGTGATTTATTATTATGGAAGTCTTTTTTTGTCATACAAATCAACACTAAACACTAATTGAGCCAATTTTATGATATGACAACTGAAAAAACTATTAATGTTTCTTGATAAAACAAGATTTCATTTAAAATAGATGGGCCTTCTTTTATTCGGCAATCTGGAGCGATAGCTGCATAAGGTAATCGCTTTAAATACTTAAATATCGGGATGGATTATTCAATGTCGAATCTCTTGTGAGTGATATAAGTAAAGAAATATAAGTTAGTGTAAGGAAGTGAGTTTACTGGGATGGGGATTTCTGAAACACTTTTTATGCTTGTATATGGTGTTCTATTTTTATTTACATTACAATCGTTTTCTTCAAATAACAAAATATTAGTTTATATAAAGTCAGCGTTCTTAATTGCTTTCTATGTATTTATTTCTAATATTATTTGGTTTACTTACAAAGGGGAAGAGTCACATATTAACAATCATAGCGGATATGAAGCGATTAGTTTTACCGGTGAGGCAATTCTTTGGTTAGGTGTTTTTAGTATCTATAACATAATTCTGTTATTGCTAGGAACTTATTTAAGAAGAAAGAGACATTCCGTAAATCCATAAAATCTACACTGTATTACTATGTTAATGTCGATATCTTATTCTACTATCGGGCGCGATCCTGTAACAAGGATCAGCGCTTGTTTTATTTTTACTAGGGTGAAAACATATTGTAGGAATTTTTAGATTATGAAATAATTGGTATTAAGCAAAAGGGCAGCATTCCTGTAATGAAGAAAAATGAGGTTTGAACAATAAAATAACCTCTTGGTATGATATGAGTGTCCTGAAGCTGGCCAGCGAAAAGGACAAAACATATTTACCAGGAGGCATTCAATATGAATTATAACCAAAATGAAAAGATTGCTCAAATTACTTCTGAAACATTGATTATAGGTGTAGATATTGCGAAGTTCAAGCATGTAGCTCGTGCTCAAGACTTTAGAGGACTAGAGTTTGGTGCACCTTGTCACTTTGAAAATACGAAACCACATTTTGATCTTTTTTTAAGCTGGATAAAGCAATTGATGGAACAACACGGCATGCGAAAGGTAATTATAGGAATGGAGCCGACAGGGCATTATTGGCTCAACCTTGCTCATTTTCTTAAAGAAGAGGAGATTAAGTTTGTCGTTGTAAATCCTATGCATGTGAAGAAATCTAAAGAATTAGATGATAATTCTCCAACCAAAAATGACGTAAAGGACGCAAGAGTTATTGCACAGCTAGTCAAAGATGGAAGATATGCCGAACCTAATATTCCACAGGGGGTTTATGCAGAACTTCGTGTGGCAAGGAAAATACGTGATCTCCTATATGTTGACTTACAAGCTGTGCAGGGACAGATTCATAATTGGTTAGATCGATATTTCCCAGAATTTCTTACAGTGTTTAAGGATTGGGAAGGAAAAGCAGCACTACAATTATTAAAGTTAAATGCATTACCACATGAGTTAGAGATCCTCTCGGAACAAGAGATCCTCATTCACCTCAGAAAAGCTGTAAAGCGTGCGGTTGGACTCAGTAAAATTCAAGAACTTAAACGAGTAGCGAAAGACTCTATTGGTATTCGTGAAGGTTCAAGGATGGCTAAATTAGAGCTTCGCACTTTACTAGACAAGTATGAGTTGATAACTAAGAAGTTCGAAGAACTAGAATCTGATATTGATGGACTCCTTGAACAAATACCAGGTGTTCAACAAATGTTAGCCATTACAGGAATCGGCAAGGACACTGTAGCTGGCTTCTTCTCAGAAGTAGGGAATTTATGTTACTATTCTCACCCTCGACAAATCATCAAGTTAGCTGGGTTAAGCCTAAAGGAGAATACCTCTGGAAAGCACAAAGGGCAAACGAAGATTACAAAGAGGGGCAGGAAGACACTAAGGGCTCTCCTCTTCCGAGTAGCGATGCCTTTGGTTGCTAAGAACACTGCTTTTAAAGCTTTACATGAGTATTTTACAACACGTAAAAATAATCCTCTAAAGAAAATGCAATCGTTGATAGCCATATGTAATAAGCTGATACGAATTCTTTTTACGATTGGGACAAAACAATGTGAATTTAGTGAAGATAGAATGTTGAAGGATATTCCTCATATGGCACTATTACAGAAAGTAGCTTAGGAATCTTTAGTTTGTTTTTTATAAAGTTTTATTAGGAAAATTATTTAGACATTTGAAGCACGGATTAGTCAGTAAAACAACAATACTACGGACTTAGATCCTGTCGGGCAGCATCACTGACATCCACCTCATGGAAAGGTTGGACGAAGGAATTTTGGAGCATAGACTCTGTGAGACATTGGAGGGTTGACCTCCATGAGACATGTGGACATCCACCAGTGCAACCATACTTTTACTTAGCCACCACTTTTTGGATACGAGTGGCTAGGCGGTTAAGGACTTTTTTTCTCTAATGCACCAAAAATAACCATAATTTCAACTTGCATCCATGACTTTGATGTCTAATTAATATAAATCCTAATGAAATCTTAAGAAAAAGCTAGAAATCTAGAGTTATTCCTTTCTTTATAGAGGGAGTATTGTTGAATAGCAATGTACAGCAAAGATTTGATTTCTAAAAATGTTAGGATGGGGATTTTACTATATTGGGGGTGTGCTATGAGTAAAAATATAATACTTACATTCGTGATTATCGGTTTGCTGTTTATAAACATATACCAATTTCAACAAATGAATTCTTTAAATAAAAAGCTAGAAGATGATCTGAAAGTAAAACTAAACTCTGCTTTTAGTGTCGCAAAAGAAATCCTTCCTCAAGATTTGGAAAAGGCAATAAGCACCAAACAAATCACCCTACAGGAATTCGATAATATCTGGTACGTATCTAATGATATTTTATTTGGAATTGACAATTCTTTATCTTTTGCCAAACATCATGACATAGATTTTAAAGAACAATATCAAAATAATTCGAACAAACTTGCGGGAGAAGTTCAAAATTTTTATAGAGAATTTTTAGTCAATAATTTTCAGGATGGCATTGAAAATGTTCCTCTTTCTGATAGAGATATAGAGTATCTAGAAGTTTTAAAAGAGCTATCACAATAAATTGGTTCGTTAACTTCAACTGAAGTGGAGGCTCTAAATATTGAAGAGACTCTAATAAGAATAAGTGAGATTAGCAATCAATACGAGGAAGAGTTGAGTAAAATTAGATTATTTTAGTTTTTACATCCTTTCAAGTTGGTTAGAGTTTTCAATTAAAAAAGGTGGTGTTATATGAAGACAAAAGTTTCTTTGGTACTATTTTTTAGTTTAGTTGTACTAGTGTTAGGAATAAGGTGGATCCACCTATCCACTTTATCAGAGTCTAGCACTACCGCCATGAGCTATTTACAGGATGAAGGTTTATTTGTTCTGTACCATGAAGGTGAATTTGGACCCTATACAATTACAGAGAAAAACGTTAATGAAAAACCAAATTCTAACTTTTTATCAGTACAACAGCATGATCAAGAGTTCTATATAGATAAAGAAATTCACCACGAGTTTTTCTATGTAAGCAATCATCCATTAAGTGATGTATTAGTAGGTCGTATATCAGTCACCGTTATGATGAGCGATGGAGAGGTTATAGGAGCGTTTTCCGTAAAAAATGGTAACGTGTATTCTTTACTCGGAGAAGAGAAATAAATGATTGTTCAACAATCTAGGGCTTATCTGCAATAAGGTAAGCTTCTTTTTTATGAAAAATATATCTTGAGTGAAATTGGAATTAAGCAATCGGCCAGCGTTACTTGAGTAAGTTTTTAAAGGGGAATTAAGTTACTTTGTTGAATTTACATATTAAGCTTTAAGGAAGTATTTAACTACATAAAGGGGTGCTAAAATGATAATACGAAAAGCAACATTAAATGATGCATCAGGTATTGCAAAGGTTCACGTTGATAGTTGGAGAACGACTTATAAAGGCATTATTCAAGATGACTTTTTAAAGAATTTATCTTATGAAAAACGGACAGAATTATGGAAAAAAAATATTACAAAAGAAAATAATTATGTAGTAGTTGCGGAGAATAATGAAGGTCAAATTGTAGGTTTTGCAGATGCTTGGAAAAGAGAAACCAATGTAGTGGAAAGCTCAAGTGATTTAACCTCAATTTACCTACTTGAAGAATATCAAGGACAAGGTATAGGTAAGAAGCTGTTCAAAGAATTATTTGTTCATTTTAAACAATTAGGTTATGGGAAAATATTTGTTGAAGTCCTTGAGGAAAATAAAACTCGTTATTTTTATGAATATTATGGTGCGAAATTAGTTAAAACAGTTCAAATAAAAATTGGTGAAAAAATGCTAAAAGAACTAATTTATGAATGGGATAATATTGACGATGTTATTGAGAGATTATAAACCTTTGATTACAGAGTATGGTTTTTACTACAATTGAAACTATTAAGGTTATATAGAATATTTTTATTCAACAATCTAGGAGCGATTGCAGCATAGCGGACCACTCCTTACTTAAGAATTGGGCAGGATTATAGAATAATCAATAATTTTCTTAAGGGGGGATATAATGGGACTTGTTATAGCATTATTAGGCATCATATCTACCGCAGGAGCTCTTTACTATATGGGGCGGTCTGGATTTAAATGGGGTGAAAACATCAACGAGGATGAGAAGGACAGCAAGTAATATTGAGGATGATTACGACTAATAACAGATGCCTTAGATGTTCAAGTAAATAGGGCAATTACAGTACAATGGTTCGCTTCTTCCCGTTTCATAAGGAGTGGGTAGGTTAATGGAAGAAAGGGTTAATGAAAGTTTCGTTTTTTTATGAGGAGGAATTATTATTGAAAGCTCACCAATATGTAATTATTTTACTCATAGTTTCTTTTGTATTTTTTAGTTTAAATGCTAATTGGATGCCCTCAAATAACCCCTATACAGACTTCTTACTTACAATTGCGGTCGGACATTTTGTTATGTCAAAATTAATTACTATTAAAAAATGAATTATTTTTTTCTTTTATTCAGCTAACAAGGAGCGATTGCGGCAGAATGGATTTTCCGCAAACTAGAAGCAATAGTTGAACAATGGGCTGTCGAATACGGAAGCCTTATTGCGTTAAATGGCCATTATATTAAATGAGAATATAGTATTTAGTAAAGGGGAAAATACCTACAAAATAAAAGTAGGTGATTAAATGAAAAAGTTTTTTTCTATTCTTATCCTTTTTGGTTTATTGAATATCATTTCAACAACTTATGCTAGTCTTCCCACCCCAACACAAGCAATAAGAGAGAATTTGTTAGAAGATGCTGTGCTTGACCTTTTAACGAAACCGATATATTCAGCAATAGATAATTATTACGGCACTACTAACAATATAGCTGCTCATTGTCAAAGGGTTATAGAGATAAAAAAACTTCGTCATCCTGGTTCTTGGTATTTTGAAGTAAATATTGAGTTTGTAACCTACACAGGTGCTCATAATTATATGGACATCTTTACAGCGACAATAAAAAAAGATTGGGAAACTGAAGGTAAATGGGTAGTGCAGAAATATGATGTAAGAAAATATGACCAAAAAGAAAAGTATGAATGTCGAAGTCCAGCATAATAACTATTCAACTAAATAGGGCGATTGTTGAATGGCAGTCCTCTCGTTAAGGTTACAGACATTTACAAACTATAAGGGATTTAACTAAAGAGCCTTACATACTAAATTATAAGGAGTGGTTATAGGTGGGATCATTTAATCCGCAAGGCTTCGTAACGTTTATACTAATAATTTCAATTGTCCTGTTTTTGTTTTGGATGATTTTCAAAAAGTTTAAGAAATAATATACATATTTTAAAAATGGGTCCCTATTCAGTTAAATAGGATAGGAGCTTTGATGAAACATTGAAATATTAAAAATAGGGTTACAACCGTTACAACCTTCACAAGTAAACCGGTCATAGTTACCAGGTTTTTCTCATCCCTTTTATATTTTTTACTAAATGAGTGAATAATCATTCATTTTTAAGCGCTTTCATATTATACTAGATATATATCTTAGAGGGGGGAATGGGATGAAGCTTGAAACTGGTGAAGTACTGACTTATTCCAGAACATTCACTGTGGAGGAAACCCTTCAATTTGGAGAGGTTTCAGGTGATCAAGGCAGGCATCATGTGGAAAAGGATGAGCATGGCCGTTTGATGGTTCATGGTCTGTTGACTGCAAGTATTGGCACCAAAATAGGGGGAGACATGAATTATATTGCAAGAGAAATGAACATGGAAATCCTCCGGCCCGTCTTTACAGGCGACACCATCACCTGTGAAGCTACCCTCACCAATGTCCAACAACAAGAAGGCTACAAACAAGTCCAAGTCACATCCATCTACACCAACCAAAAAGGCAAACAAGTCCTCCTAGGCAGCAGTAATGGTATTATTCGAGATTAAAAGAGAAATTCCTGCGGGGGTCTGACCCCCGCACAGAACTTTAATATTTCATAAAATTCAACTAATAAAAGGTAAGAAAGGGTGTGTTGGGATGAGTACGGTTAATGTGTTAAATCAAGGTTCGGTTGTGGTTTTGGAGCTTAATAGACCTGAGGCGTTAAATGCGATGAATGTGGAAATGTTAGAGGAATTAGAACGTGTGCTGGATGAGGTATCAAAAAATGAAGATGTCAAAGTGGTTATTGTCAAAGGAAGCGGGAATGCGTTCAGTGCAGGTGGAGATATTAAAATGATGCTCCAAGAAAATGTGGGTGGAGACTTCGACCAGGTGATGGATACGATTGGTTCGATCGTCACTAAATTCTACACCATGCCAAAAGTGACTATCAGCGCTCTTCACGGTGCTGCTGCAGGGCTAGGCTTAAGTTTTGCGCTTGCCAGCGATTTTGTTGTTGCCCACACTTCTACGAAACTAGCAATGAATTTCATCAAGATTGGTTTAATCCCTGATGGTGGTGGTCACTTCTTCATGGAAAAACGTCTTGGAGAAGCGAAAGCTAAACAGATGATTTGGGAAGGTAAAACGATTTCTGCTGAAGAAGCTCATGGGTTAGGTTTGGTTGATAGCTTGGCTGGTGATCAAATGGAAGAAGAAATTACCCAAAGAGTTGGAGCACTTCTCCAAGCTCCGTTGCAAGCGATGTTGGAAACAAAGTTGATTTACACGAAGCAATCCTTGCCACGCTTAGAACAAATTTTAGAGTTGGAAAAGAATGCACAGCGGAGAATGAGGGTGTCTCAAGATCATAGAGAAGGTATTCGTGCATTTATTGAAAAGAGAAGGCCGCAATTTAGCGGGAAATGATATATTGATGATAAAGCTGCTCCTTAAAAAAAGGGGCAGTTTTTGCATTTAACAGCTTTTTTATAAGCCTACAGTCTTATATCTACTTAATCCTCCGGTACATTACCAAGAGGAAGAACTCCACTTATACTAAATATCATCAGAGAAAAAACGGAGTGGTATGTGTGCATATAATGGAAACTGGCAAAAAGCTGATAACGGGAATAGGACTCATAATATTCGTTTTGCTGGTTTATTATATAAGCAAATTCATGGTAATGGCAGAATATAAGGGAATGGAGAATTTACTATTAGAATATGGTTCTATGGCTAAATTTCTTTTTTTCTTGCTATGTTTGGCTCAACCGATTATTTTACCGCTTCCGGAGGCGGTGACCATTCCGGCAGGGAGCGTGGCTTTTGGGGCATCTACTTCATTCTATCTTGGTTTTTTCGGTACATTGACAGGCATTATCATTATGTTCTTTATTGCAAGATATGGTGGTATGAAAGTGGCTTCTAAACTGGTAAAAGAAAAGCATTTAAAAAGATATCAAGAATATGTCAGGAAAAATGAGACGGTTATTCTTGCACTCTTATTTATCATTCCTGTTCTGCCTGATGAAATTATTTGTGTCGGGGCGGGAATCGGTGCTGTCTCGTTTAAAAGGTTTGTTGTGATAGCGTCTTTATCAAAACTTATGACTTCTTTTGTCCTCGCGTATTCGGTTTCCCTGGCAAAGTTTCTGGACTTAACCTTTACTCAACTGCTATTATCTTGCTCTGTGATCATGGGAATGGTTTTCTTCACCTCTTTTGCTTTCCATAGATATTGGAACAAAAAACGCATGGAGACGTAACCCTTTATCTCCATGCGCTCAATAGCTATCTGTGAAATAAAACTAGCTTTCCGCTTGCGTTTGTGCAACGGTGTGTAGTGTCGAGATAGTTCAATTCTTCTAATTTCTTTTCTCCTAATGCTTTTGCTTCTTTTTCGGTTGCGGCTTCAAAACTTTCGTCCAGTAATGTTTCACCGCTTTTACTGAAAACTGTTAATGTATATTTCCCCATGAGTGTCCCCTCCGTGTCTGTAAAATGAATAATCATTCATTACTTTTATTTTACTAAAAGTTTCTTGAAATGTAAAAGTACTATGAAACTATTTAGATTTTCAATCGTATAGGTTAGTGTAAAACATAGGAGGGATAATGTCATGGCATTACAGATAGATGGTGTAACCAAAAGGTTTGGCAAGCATGTGGCAGTCAATAATTTGACCTTGGAAATACCGGAAAGTGAAATGTTTGGGTTCTTAGGTGCAAATGGAGCAGGGAAAACGACTACTTTCAGAATGGTACTTGGATTATTGGAGCCTACAGAAGGCAAGGTTTCTTGGGCTGGAAAACCTATTACATATAAAGAAAGTCACCTGGTAGGATACTTGCCGGAAGAAAGAGGACTTTATCCGAAATTGACGGTAAAGGACCAGATGATCTATCTGGGAAGATTGCGAGGAATGGAGAAGGCGGAGGTTTTAAAGCAGCTGGACTATTGGTTAGAGCGCTTCAAAGTACCACAGTATCTCAACAAAAAAGTAGAAGAGCTTTCAAAAGGAAATCAACAAAAAATCCAGTTTATCGCTTCCACCATTCATAACCCGAAATTGCTCATTTTAGATGAACCTTTCAGCGGCCTGGATCCGTTAAATGTAGAACTTTTGAAAGAGGCGGTAGTGGATCTGAAAAAGCAAGGGACTTCCATCGTCTTTTCCAGTCATCGGATGGAACATGTAGAAGAGCTTTGTGAGCATTTATGCATTATGCATCATGGTCAACCTGTCGTGCATGGTTCGCTTAGGGACATTAAGCGTTCATTTGGAAAAAAGAATGTCATCATTCATGCTGATTTTGATTTAGGGTATTTATCCAATGTAGCGGGAGTGACCAAAACAAAGCAGACAGCGGAAGGCATGATTCTTCAAGTGGAGGATGAAGATGTATCTCAGACCTTGCTACAACAAATTACAGGTAAAGGCTATATCCGCAAGTTTATCTTGGAAGAGCCATCCTTGAATGATATTTTCATAGAAAAGGTGGGTGCTTCTTACCATGAATAAATTTTTGATTATCTTAATGCACACCTACATGAGTAAGCTGAAATCTAAATCATTCATTATTTCTACTTTGATAACAACGCTACTAATCGTTGGTGTGACAAACATTCAGTCTATCATTGATGTTTTTGATAAACAGGAAGACAAAATGGTAGCAGTAATAGATGAAGAGGGCACTATAGCACCATTGTTAGAGCAGCAACTAGCAACAAACCCCAATAGCAATTTAAACCTTGAAGTTGTATCAGATGGGTCAGAAGCTGAAAGTAAAGTAACTGAGGGAGAATATGACGGGCTTCTTGTGCTTTCAACAGACCAGAACGATTTACCATCTGGTGTGTATAAAGCAGCTTCCATCACTGATTCAGAAACGATGACACAAGTGGAAGTGATGCTTCAACAAGTGAAAAATGAGCTGGCAACAAGTCAACTGGGGTTGTCGCAAGAAGAAATCGCTCAACTTTATACGCCTATTAATTTTGATGTCGTAGCATTAGAAGAATCTGCAAAGTCTGCAGAAGAGTTGAACCAGGCACGTGGATTGGTGTATGTATTACTGTTTGTTATCTATTTTTCTGTCATTCTTTATGCAAGTATGATTGCAACGGAAGTCGCAGTAGAGAAATCTTCTCGCGTCATGGAAATACTTATTTCGTCTGCATCTCCAATTATGCATATGTTCGGAAAAATCCTTGGAATTGCCTTATTAAGTTTAACGCAACTGGCATTCTGGATTCTTGTCGGGTATTCATCATTAAGCAGAAATCTCGAGGGTATGACGGAAGCCGGCGGAGTATTTGAATTTTTCGGTGTCGGCGATCTGCCTGTAGCGACGTTTGTGTACGCCATCGTCTTCTTCTTGCTAGGATATTTCCTATATGCAACGTTTGCCGCTTTCTTGGGCTCGCTTGTTAGCAGGATTGAAGAAATCCAGCAAATGATCATGCCAATGACTTTACTAATAGTGGCAGGATTTATGATTTCCATGTTCGGGCTGGGTAACCCAGATAACTCTTTCATTCAAGTAACGTCATTCATTCCGTTTTTTGCACCAATGATTATGTTCTTGCGTGTGGGAATGTTGAATGTACCGATTTGGGAAATCAGCCTCTCCATTGGGATATTGGTTGCAACCATTATGTTGTTGGCCATATTTGGAGCAAAAGTGTACCGTGGAGGAGTATTGATGTACGGTAAATCATCTTCACTGAAAGATATTAAGAAAGCATTACAACTGACAAAAAACAAGTAATCTAGCATGTGGGACTTTTTTTAAAAGTTCCGCATGTTTTTTTGTTGTCTAACACTATAACCGAACGTGCATTCGTATTTTATTCATGATAAAATAAGGAAAAGATGATTAGAGAAGAGGTTATATCTACAATGAAAAAAATTCGCTTCATACATGCTGCAGATCTACATTTAGACAGCCCATTTAAAGGACTTAGCCATCTTCCCCAAAAGATATTTGATCAGATTAGAAAAAGTACATTCCAATCCCTAACATCATTGATAAACGCTGCTATCGATTATCAAGTGGATTTTATTTTATTGGCAGGAGATCTCTTCGATCTAGAGCAAAGAAGCTTAATTGCCCAAGCGACACTAAGAAAAGAATTCATGCGACTGAATGAAGCCGGAATTCAAGTGTATATCATCCATGGAAATCATGATTACCTTACAGATAACCACATACTTTTTAAATACCCGGATAATGTACATATTTTTACGGAAGAGGTGGAATGCAAGCCATTTTTAAAAGACGAAGAAGAGTTAGCCTGCATATACGGATTCAGCTACAAGCAAAGGCATATGACCAGAAATATGACCGGATATTATCAGATAGAAAACAAGAAGGTGCCTTTTCACATTGGGATGCTTCATGGCAATCTCTCAGGAAGGGAAGAGCATGATCCTTACGCACCTTTTTCCATATCTGATCTTCTTGATAAAGAGTTTCATTACTGGGCGCTTGGACATATACATAAACGTGAAATTCTGCATCATCAACCTCCTATCGTCTATCCGGGGAATATCCAAGGGCGCCATAAAAAGGAACAAGGCGACAAAGGCTGCTATTTGGTGGAACTCTTTGAAGATGGTACCCCTAAGCTGCAATATATAGAAACATCCGCCATACATTGGGAAGAGCTCAAAATTCCCATTAATGGGATACAAACGGTGGACCAACTTATGGACGAAACAAAAAAAGCAGTGGAGGCCATAAGGTTGGATGGGAAGGGGAAATTACTTCGACTTACCTATACTGGAAACGGAGACCTGCATGGTTTTCTCCAAGATGAAAGTCATCAAGAAGAACTTCAACTCCTTTTAAATGAGGGGGAAGAGAATATGTATTCCTTTGTATATGTATATTCGTTGCGTATGCAAACCGCGTTAACTTATTCAAAAGAAGACTTGCAGGATAAAACATTTTATAAGGATTTTTATACCATGGTAGATCAAATCGACGTGAAGGAAGCATTGGCTCCTATATTACGTCATTCTGAAGCAAACCGCTATATGGACTCCTGGGATGAGGAAGAACAGAAAGAGATAGTGGAAGAAGCAGAACGATGGCTTGTCAGTAAATTATTGGAAAGTGAGAAGAGGTGAATAGGTTGAAAATTACGAGCTTACATATCTATGGTTTTGGAAAACTAGAGAACGTGGTAATAGAAGATCTATCACCAAACATCCAAGTGATCTACGGAGAGAATGAAGCAGGAAAATCTACGGTGATGGCCTTCATTCAAGCCATTCTTTTTGGATTTCCTGCGAAAAATCAACAAGATCTGCGCTATGTTCCTAAAAAAGGCTTTAAATACGGCGGTAAGTTGGTTGTCGAAACGGATGATCAAAGAAAAATTACCGTTGAACGAGTCGCTGGGAGATCCTCTGGTGATGTCACGGTTCAAGATGAGCAAGGCAATCCCTGCGATTTGAACGAGGTGCTAGGCGGTCTTGATAAAACGATGTATAAAGGGATCTTCTCCTTTAATATAATGGACATCCAAAATCTGCAGCTCATAGATTCTGAGCAACTAGGCAGTTACTTGTTCTCTTCAGGACTAATGGGGAGTGAGCAGCTCCATAAATTATCACGTGAGTTAACAAAAGAACAGGAAGAACGCTTTAAGCCAAACGGCAGGAAGCCAGTCATTAATCGATTGTTAACTTCCTTAAAAGAAGAAGAACAAAATGTCCTGAAATGGAAAGAGAAGATGGGTCAATATGACCGCCTGCAGAAGGATTTAGATTTATATGATAATGAATGGAAGGAATCACAAATTGCTAAAGAAGATATAGAGAAAAAAATAAAAGAAACAGAAGCAATGCTTACCATTCAGCCATTAGTGAATAGATTAGAGATCCTTCAATTACAAATAGCAGACTTTGGTAATATTGAATCATTTCCGCAAGATGGTCTTTCAAGGTTGGAGAAATGGCAGACAGAGGCAGTATTCTATCAATCAAAACTAGAAAAAATGGCAAAAGATATACATGAAAAAGAGCGGGAATTAGGACAAATAAAGGTTAATGAAAAGATTCTTGGAAACGAGGAATCGATAAAAGCTCTAGTAAACATACTGCCGACTTATCAACAGGCAAAGGAACAATTGTCCCTACTAGCTACTGAAATAGTGCAGTTGCAAAAGCGAATGGAAGGGTGGAAGCAAGATCTTGAATGGCATGATAAAACAGATCAGGAGTTAGAAGCCATACATACCAGTTTGGCATCAAAAGGATCTTTGCGAGAACTTTTAAAAAGCCCATCATGAACTTCACATTCAGAAACAGCGCTTAGATGAACAGTTTCAACAGGCAAAAGAGGAACTTGAAGCCCAGGAAGAACGGGTGAAAGACTTAGAGCAAGAACAGCTACCAAACCATGAAGTGAAAATAAATGAAGGAACTGATAGAAGTAGATAGTATGGACACGTTGCATAAAGAAAATACATCTTAATGAGCAACTAACTAAATCAGTTGCAAAAGCAGCTTGATGTTCAGAAAAAGAATAAACCAAAATGAGATTAAAAAAAGTAAAGCAAATCGCAGTTGCCAGTCTTTTTATGGGAATTGCCGGTGCCGCTTATTTCTATATGCAAGACCAGCTTATACCTTCTCTGCTATGCTTAACCTTGTTTTTCATTCTATCTTTTATGATTAATAGGAAAACTAAACAAACTGATAGTCGCAATGAGCTATTGATTGAAAAAGAAGAGATGGAAAATAAGCTAAAATTATTAAGAGAGAAGCTTTATTCCAATGAAAAATACGGGAAAATGGAAGAGTATCAAAAAGCGCTGGCGAAGAACGAACAAGTAATGCAGCTTCTGCAGAAAGAACAACTTCTCCTTTCCCAATGCGATCGGACATACAATAGAATTATTCAGCAATTTGAAGAGTGGGAAGGAAAGAATTTTTCCTTTCAAGATCAATGGCATAAATGGACCTCATCACTTTCACTCGAGCAAATCTCACCTCCCTTTATGGAGGAAGCCTACGACAAAGTGGTAAAATTGAAAGTTGCTATAGCAGACAAAAAAGAGCTAGTGGAAAGAAAAAAACATTTTCAAACAGTAGTGGACACGTTTAAGAATAAGTTAGAAGCTCTTATAGAAGGAGACATTGAAAAAGATACGCGAATATCCATGGAAGAAGTATTCACACAATTACGTGTGGGTGTGGAAGAAAACGTGGAAAAGAAGAAAAGGAAACAACGTATACAAGAACAAATGGACGAATTAAAAGAAGAAATGGACGGCTTGTCCCATCATGTACTTGAAGCACAAAAGCAGATTCAAAATCTGTATGAGCAAGCAGAAGTAAACAATGAGGAATCCTTTCGTCAAAAGAATCAACAGAACATTGAAAAAACAGAGCTTGAGAAAGAGATAAGCCTCCTGAAAAATCAGTTGGCTCAAATGGAGAATTCCTATCAACTGAGACTTACGGAAAGTAAGTCGATGGATATGTGGAATTCGAAGAAGGTTGAGCTGGAAGAAACGCTTAAGTCCATTAAAGAAAAACAGAGTCAGCTTGTTGAAAAAAGGACAGCAACAAAAGAAACCATTCGTCTCTTGGAGGAAGCGGGAACATACTCTGAAGCTGTGCAACAATTCGAACTATCTAAAAGCAAGTTGCAGGAGCATGCAAGAAAGTGGGCAATCCATGCCACAGCATCTCATCTTCTCGGCAAAACAATGGATTACTACCGGACAGTGAAGCTTCCAAAAGTGCTACATTATGCTTCTGATAACTTTCAATTCCTCACAAAAGGAAATTATATCAGATTACTTGATGAGCAAAATGAAAGGACGCTTATGGTACAGCATGCAGACGGGACGAAATTTGAACCTAAGGAATTAAGTCAAGCAACGGTTGAGCAGTTGTATATATCCATTCGTGTTGCTGTTGCCCAAGTATGGAGTGATGAACAAAAACTTCCCTTCTTGATGGATGACAGTTTTGTCAATTTCGATCATCATAGAACAAACCTTGCTATTAAGTTGATAAACAGACTTGCACTCCAAGGTTATCAATTCCTTTTCTTTACTTGTCATCACCATATTAAAGAAAAATTGGCAAGTGAACCAAACAACCGAATTTGCTCTATTGACACAATGAAGGTAGGAGAAGCAACCATCAAGCAATGAATTTGGTTCATCCATTGCCGAAAGGAATAGACAAGTGCTATGCTTAGAGAGGTAAAGAGAAGCATGTTGAAAGGATAACGAAAATGAGTGAAAGTGTGATAAAAAATAATAGAGCACCATTAATACTGTTGAGCTTTAATCTATTTATCGTCATGGTAGGAATTGGGTTGGTTATTCCCATTCTCCCGTTTTATATC
Organism: Bacillus sp. m3-13; assembly: GCF_000175075.1. Taxonomy (NCBI): domain Bacteria; kingdom Bacillati; phylum Bacillota; class Bacilli; order Caryophanales; family Bacillaceae; genus Bacillus; species Bacillus sp. m3-13. The sequence goes on along the minus strand of NZ_ACPC01000043.1, from coordinate 3,588 downwards.
GATAAGTTTGGAGCGGACGCAAGGACATTAGGCTTGCTTGTTGCCGTGTTTGCGTTTATGCAATTCCTTCTTGCCCCTGTCTGGGGTAGGCTCTCTGATAAAATTGGAAGAAAGCCTCTGATCACAATCGGGCTTTTCGGTTTTGCTATCGCCGAGTTTATTTTTGCATATGCAAGCGGCCTATGGATGCTTTTTCTATCTCGTATACTAGCGGGTACCTTTGGCTCAGCACTTATGCCTACTGCAATGGCTTATGTTTCTGATGTCACTTCTTCTGAAAAAAGAGGTCAAGGCATGGGGATAATGGGGGCTGCGATGGGCCTTGGTATCGTTGTAGGTCCTGGACTTGGCGGCTGGCTTGCCGAATATGACCTGTCTCTGCCATTTTTAGTGGCAGGAGTGGCTGCGACCATAGCGGGAATACTTTCTGTATTTATTTTGCCGGAATCATATCCTAAGCATAAAAGAGAAATGGATGTTCAAGGTTCAGCAGGAGAAAAAAGGGACAATCAATTTGTAACGATGTATAAGGCTCTCAAAAGCCCGGTAGGTTTTTTGCTGATTCTTGTATTCATCATGAGTTTCGGATTAGCTAATTTCCAATCCATTTTCGGCTACTACACAATGGAACGATACAACTATAACCCAAGTGAAGTCGGGTTAATCATCTTGATTGTCGGCTTGGTTGGAACGGTTGTCCAAGGCGTTCTAGTTGGCAGGATGACTAAAAGGTTCGGAGAGGAAAGAGTGGTTACAAGTGCCCTCTTAATCAGTTCATTCGGTTTTGTGTTAATGACACTTGCAACAAGTTTTACAACCGTACTATTAACCACCTGCATATTCTTCTTAGGGAATTCTTTGTTAAGACCATCTTTAAATTCCTTCATATCTAAACTTGCAGGGAACAGACAGGGCCTTGTCATGGGGCTCAATAATTCATTCTTAAGCTTAGGAAATGTGGCAGGTCCAATATTGGCAGGCATCTTCTTTGAGATAAACATACATATTCCATATCTATTCGGAGCATGCATCATGCTATTTGGACTAATCGTCACGAAACTATGGATCTCCAAAAGAGCCCATAAAATAGAAGTATCTTCGTAAGAAAAAACATTCAGAGTTATTGTGGTTCATAGCAGTTGATTGCAGCAAAAGGCGAAGACTCCGGAGGGAGATAGCGCTAGGTGGAGACCCCGCAGGCGTAGCCGAGGAGGCTCTAGCAGCGCCTCTAGGAAAGCGAAGCCATTTGCGGAAATCAACTGCGTCGTCAAGAATCAAAACGACAGGGGGAAGGAACAGATGAAAAAAGGTATCCTCCACTTTGAAGTGGGAGAACAAGTAGATGTTCACTTATTAATTAAAACAGCAACAAAAGGAATAGCAAGCAACGGAAAACCTTTTCTAACGTTAATATTTCAAGACAAAAGCGGTGAGATAGAAGCAAAACTGTGGGATGCTTCATCAGATGATGAAGAGCTCTACACACCACAAAGCATTGTAAGAGTGCTTGGTGACATCCACCATTATCGTGGCCGTAATCAATTGAAAATCCGCAAAATCAAGCCAAAAGAAGACCATGAGACCGTCAATGTCTCTGATCTGATTGAAACTGCGCCATTAAGCCAAGAACTGATGATGGATAAAATAACACAGGCTATCTTTGAAATGAAGAATCCCAACATACAAAGAATCACAAGGCACCTGCTGAAAAAGCATCAAAATGAATTTCTGCAATATCCAGCAGCAACAAAGAATCACCACGAATTTGTATCTGGTTTGGCCTATCATGTCGTGTCCATGCTAGACCTTGCTAAAGCCATAGCCAGCTTATATCCTTCTCTAGATAAGGACCTTCTCTATGCAGGCGTCATTCTTCATGACTTAGGTAAGGTTACGGAACTGTCCGGACCTGTATCCACAAGTTACACGATTGAAGGGAATTTAATCGGCCATATTTCGATTATGGTTAATGAAATCGGAAAAGCGGCAGAGGAGCTTGGTATTGAAGGAGAAGAAATCATGGTTCTTCAACACTTAGTTTTAAGTCATCATGGTAAACTGGAATGGGGCAGCCCGAAGCTGCCGCTTATAAAGGAAGCGGAAATCCTGCATTATATCGATAATATCGATGCGAAAATGAATATGCTAGATCGTGCACTAGAAAGAGTTAAACCTGGAGAGTATACGGAAAGAATTTTTGCAATGGACAACAGAAACTTCTATAAACCTACTTTTCATAATTAAGTAATAGCCCCCCATACTCTATCATATGTATAAATTAGTAGCACATATGAAAGAGAAGGGGGGCTTTTTTATGCCGTGGTGGATGCTGTTGATCGTTATCGGAATTGTATTTAGTGCATATATGACGTTAAGGTCTGCAAAAGAAGAAAAAGAGGTAGAAGAAGCGATCATTGAAAAAGAAGGACAAGTATATATGGATAGGATTCAAGAGGAAAGAGAGAAAAAACAGGTTGTAAACGTATAGAAAAAGGAAGCGGGAATCCGCTTCCTTTTTAGCTTTCTTCTTCTGTTTCCTGCTCTTTTTCAAATGTATTTTTGAGGTTGGAATCTTTCACTTTTATATTGGCATTGTCCAGTTCTTTTTGAACGGCAGTGTCAACAGAGGCTTCTTCGTTCACCTTCGACAAAAGAACTTCTTCTTTCAATTCCGCTTTCATGTCTTCAAAAGGTTCTTTATCCTTCTTATCTGTTACTTTGATAATATGGAAGCCGTACATGCTTTCTACAGGCTCGCTGATCTCATTTACTTCGAGGCTATAAGCTGCCTCTTCGAATTCAGGAAGCATGGCACCAGCTCCGAACCAGTCAAGATCTCCGCCATTTTGGGCTGAACCTGTGTCTGTTGTGTTGCAAGTTCCGCAAAATCAGCACCCTCATCAAGCTTTTTCTTCACTTCATTTGCTGTTTCTTCGTCTGCTACAAGAATATGGCTTGCACGTATCTCAGGCTTCATCTCATCATAATATTTTTGAATTTCCTCGTCTGTAACTTCCACACTTTCCATTGCTGCTTTTTCCTGCAGCATGGATATACGCAAAGTTTGACTTAGCTGCTCTTCAGTTTTGAAACCGCTCTGAGCCATTGCAGAATCAAATTGAGGTCCAAGTTGTTGTTTCAACTCATCTAATCGTTCTTGTACTTCTTCATCTGTAACCTCGTATTTTTCACTTAAGACTTTATCATATACCAATTCCCGAAGAACCTCTTCACCAAAACGGTCCTTCATGGCTTCATATAGCTCGTCCTGTGTAATATTACCTGCAGAGGTTTCGGCTATCACCTCAGAATTATCAGCTTTGTCATTGTTACAGGCAGTCAGTGCAAGAATTGAAGCGGTTGCACCTAAGGCAATCATCCATTTTTTCATTTAAGTCACTCCCATATGTAGTAAAACGTTCCAATCAATACTATAGCATATTCTACAAATTTAATGAAATTATTTGACAATACTTTAAAGCCGTCATTTTTACGCGGAAAGCTTTTAAAAAAGATAAGAAAGTTTTAATATACAGTTGATTTCCGTTCCAGGCGCTTCGCTTGCCTGCGGGCGGTCCGTAAGCCTCC
>NZ_ACPC01000044.1:0-53678 GCF_000175075.1 Bacillus sp. m3-13 | reverse complement strand
GGAGTCTCCGCCATTTGCTCCAATACACAGCTAGAAATTATGTTAAAGAATCGTCATTAGTACATCAGTAATGTTGGTTAGATAGCTTTTTTGACTAAGATGAATGAAGTAACCTTGTTGATTGGAGTGGAAGGCGCGCAGACGCCCGCGGGAGGAAGGGACAGGTGAGACCCCACAGGTTGCAAGCTGAGGAGGCTCACGGACCGCCCACAGGCCAAGCGAAGCGCCTGGAACGGAAATCACAGATTTTCATACTTTCTCATTAAAAAAGGTGCAGGGCGACGAAGCCCTGCACCTTTTTATTGTTTTAGAGTAGTTATTAAAAATCAAAATTGTCCGGATCCGGACCTACACGTTTGTCTTCATTCAATGCATGAATCTTCTGCATTTCCTCTGCTGACAACTCAAAGTCGAAAATATCCGCATTTTCTTTAATACGGTGCTCTTTCACTGATTTGGGAATGGTCACGACACCATTCTGAAGATCCCATCGAAGAATGACCTGTGCAACAGACTTATTATGGGCATCTGCAATCTCCTTTAAGACATCATTATCCAACAGCTGTCCTTGCATCAATGGAGACCACGCTTCCATTTGGATGCCATTTTCTTTACAGAAATTCAATAGCTCCACCTGGGAAAGCTTTGGATGGTACTCTACTTGATTAACCATTGGTTTTACCTCCGCCACATCCAGAATATCCTGAAGATGATGAATTTGGAAGTTGCTCACCCCCAATGGCACGGACTCTTCCGTCCTTATACAACTTTTCTAATGCTTTCCACGTATCTACATATTTTCCTTTAACAGGCCAGTGTACAAGATATAAGTCCAGATATTCTAAACCTAGCTTTTCCATGCTCTCATCAAAAGCTTTTAATGTAGATTCATATCCTTGATCTGCATTCCAAACTTTAGTTGTGATGAAAAGCTCTTCACGAGGTACATCTGACTCTCTAATCCCTTTTCCTACACCTTCTTCATTTTTGTAAATGGCTGCTGTATCAATGCTTTTATAACCTGCATGGATGGCCATCTTTACAGAGGATTCTACTTCCTGTCCTTCTTCCACTTTAAATACACCAAGACCAAACCAAGGCATTTCTAAGCCATTATGTAGGGTTGTTGTAGACGCTAAACTTTTCATTTTTTTCCACCTTCCTATTTTTTAAGCATACTTTTATTATGTCCCATTACCTTGATTATGCAAATATTTTGCCTAGGTACTCACCGATGAATCTGTCCCGTTATATATATAGTAAAAAGGAGTTTGGTGATGGAGATGTATGACTATATTATGCTCTTGAATTTACTGGCCATTGTTTCCACGACACTTGTGAGTTATGTGTATGTCTCTCAAATGGTGATGCGTAAAGGGGCATTTTTTTTCCATACCGCAATCAGTCTTTCTTTTATCATCCTCATATGGTTTGTCACTACGACAATTTGGTACTTTTTTACCATTAAGGTCGATGGACTCCTTTATATCGGGGGAATGCTTTTTAATATGATGGTAGCGATCTTTTGTTCCACCGTATTTCTTGCTTACTTGTTCGTCCAACGGGCCTATTTCATCAGAAAATACAAAAGAAATAAACAAACCATCCAAAAGGATTAGTGTTTAAAAAACATTTTTTTTTCGGGTTAACTGCCGCTGTTCCCTTCCGCAAATGGCTTCGCTTTCCGCGGGACGGTGCTTGAGCCTCCTCACTTCGTTGCGGGGTCTCAACCTACCGTTACTCCCCCGCTGGAGTCTACGCCATTTGCTCCAATCCACAGCTAGAAATTGGTTAAAAGAATTGTTATTGGTTTGTCAGTTTCTCGTTAGATATCTTTTTTAACCTTAAGTTGAATGAAGTAACCTTGTTGATTGAAGTGGAAGGCGCGCAGACGCCCGCGGGAGGAAGGGACAGGTGAGACCCCACAGGCTGCAAGCCGGAGGAGGCTCACGGACCGCCCGCAGGCAAGCGAAGCGCCTGGAGCGGAAATCAACCGAATTATATACTTTCTTATTCTTAAAGAAAATACCCACCACAAAAGTGACGGGTATTTGTTGTTTTGTTCTATTGCATGCCGTTTTTGATGGCACTCGCGATTTGAAGGGTTCGTTTTGTCTGATGTTTGACCGCTGCACCTACGTCCTCTTTCCAATTACCGTCTTGATCAGCTGTCACACTTGTTCCATAAGGATTTCCGCCTGCTTCAAAAACGGAGTTGTCCGTATAGCCAGGTGCCGCGATAATCACTCCCCAATGGTATAAGGTAGTGTAAAGATTCAAGATAGTTTGTTCTTGGCCTCCGTGAGGATTGCTTGCAGATGTCATGGCACTTGCAACCTTGTTTGCAAGTTTCCCTTCTGCCCAGAGTCCACCTGTTGTATCGAGGAATTGCTTCATCTGTGCAGGAGCAGTTCCATATCTTGTCGGAACACTGAATATATAAGCATCCGCCCATGTCAGGTCATCTAAACTTGCTTCTGGGACGTCTTTTGTTTCCTCTAGATGTTGCTTCCAAGCTGGATTAGAATTAATTGCTTCTTGTGGGGCAAGCTCTGGAACCTTTACCAACTTCACTTCAGCTCCACTTGCCTTTGCTTCCTCTTCTGCTGTTTTTGCCAACTTATAGTTTGTACCTGTTGAACTGTAATAGATAATCGCCAATTTTACATTTGTAGCCATTGTCAAACACTCCTTTTACAAGTTTTAAAGGTTTCTTCATGTTTGCAGTTCGATGATACTATTACCTTCTAACTTATCTTGTACCCATATATCTCGAATTAAAACTTTTCAATATGTTTCTATAAAAAAGACCCCACTCTATTGAGTAAGGTCCATCAAGTAAAATCATCCTTCCGGAATAGGGTCCGGATGTTGATCCTTTGAAGCTAATAAAATTTCCTGCTTTGAATCCACCCCTGCCTCCTGAAACTCCACAGCGCCACAACATACTAAGAAAACCGCCATCACCAATAGAACCAATTGTTTTTTCATATGGCCCATCTCCTCCTTAAAGAAAAGTTTGTTTCTTTAGTTCCTTGTATCCAAGAGAATAGTAATAACTTGCTTTTTTATATTTATAACTGGCTTCAAAATATTGAGCCAGGCGTTCAGCATAGATGATAAGCGGTTCTTTTAAATCCTTCTCCTGAAAATATGGTAACGCTTGCTCCTGAAATATCTGGTCGAATTTCTCATAATTACCTTCAAGAATGCTTTCGTGAATCGAAAAATAATAATGGTATTCCATGACATCCTCTGGGTTGGTTAATAGTTCCTGACCAAGTTTCAGCCATTTTCTGCATTCAGTGAAATCTTGGAGTTTATCATACTCTAGCAATATACAATATATAGAAGTTAGCTTGCTTAATGGTCTATCTTGTTGTTTTAGAAAGTAACTTTTTTCATATTCCTTAATGGCTTCTTCATGATGGCCCTTGATAGAATAAAGTTTCCCAAGATTATGATAGATCAGGGACTGAAGATACATATTATTAAGAGACTCTGAAAGTTTCTGGGCGAGTAAATAACTTTTTTCCGAGCGGTCATATTCTCCAATTCTACGATAACAGATGCCTAATAATACTTGGCACTCTGCGCTTCTTTTGAAATCATAGATGGCTTGGAATTCTTGGAGTGCTTTGGTGGTATATGTGATGCTCAGTGGTTCCTTCATTGTCTGACTATATGTAAGACCAAAGAGATAGTAGAGGTCGGCCTCTTCCGATTTCTCAAGATTGGAATTCCTTTGCAATAGCTGTTCTGCTACCTTCAAGTGTTCAAGTGCCTGAACAAAGTTGTTTCGTCTATACTCGTAAATAGAATAGAATTTTTGAAAATAATAATGCATGTGTATATCAAAAATATCCATGAATTGTTGTAACTTTTCAAGGAGGTCTCTTGATTGATCTATGTTTTTAAGGTAAAGGTGGTAACGTAATTCAAACAGTACAAAATACATATAAGTCTTCGTATTAGTGGATTGAATTTTTTTAGAGAGGCTCTCATATCTGCGCTTAATTTCTTGACTTTCACTTGTAGTCATTAACTTGTACCAAGACATAAGTTCTTGAAAAATCGTATCATCCTGCTGTTCAATCAGGCTGACTTCAAGACGCTCACATAAAAGCCTTAAGACTTCCTCACTTGGCGAAGTTAGGTTATTTTCAATTTTTGAGAGGTAGGATACTGAGATAATTCCTCTTGCAAGATCATCCTGTTTTAATCCTTTTTGTATGCGAAAAAATTTAATCTTACTTCCGATATCCATTTTTGTTGTCTTAACAATTGGTTGTTCGAGATTTATCATATGGATCATTCCTTCGCTTTGTTTTCTATTTTAAATATTCAGATTACTATAAATAAATGACTTGCTCAAAGCGTCTGAACCCTATCTTCCTATTATAAAAGGAAATTATGGTTTTCGTAACCTCTTTTTATAGTTATCTAGGCATATTTCAATAGGAAATTTTTCCTTTATTTGCAGACAAAAGATAAGTTGGTGCGATATTTTAACTATTTTTGCCGAACAACCACTACTTTTGTCTACCTTGGAGGAAGATGCTTATCGATGTGGAAATACATTAATAAAGGGAGTGAGTTTGAATGGAGTTAAAAACACATGAAGTGGCAAAAGAACTAGGTATGGCACCTAGAACCCTACGTAAGTGGGTCCAAAAATACGAAATCCCTTGTCGCAAAAATGATTATGGCCATTATGTTTACGATGAAGAGGCCCTGGCCCGTCTAGAAACACTTAAAGCAAGCGGGGAGGTAGCAGGAGCCATGGACGTTGCCTTTGGCACAGACATCAAAGAAGTACAAGTTGAAAACATGAGTGCACGGAATGAAGATGGTAAAGCATTGGAGCATCGGCTGCAGACCTTGACTGAGAGAGTGAGCAGAACAGAACGAATGGTCCAACAAAAAGCGGATGAGGTGGTATCCTACCAATTACTGCAACAAAGAAAAGAAATAGAAGAGCTTACAAAGAAAGTAGACAGACTAGAAAAGATGTTAGATCAAATGCAAACCCCAATTAAAAAAATAGAGCCCCCACTTATCTTTGACCAACCTCCACAACAAAAGCGCCGCAATGTTTTTCGTTCCATATTTGGATTATAGATGAAGCTGCCATGATACTTGGATGGTCAGCTTTCTTTTTTTATTTCTTCCAAAACAAGAGTAAACTCCTTTATGAGTAATATTTGCTCCGTTGCGTTTAATTTAGACTCTACTATTCGTTTAACAGCTAAATAATATTTATCCATCGGTTGCTTTCTCGTCCTTGGGTGTGTCAGTTCGTCCTTTAACTCTCTTCTTATTGCCTGTTCTAATAATTCCTTTTGATCCCCTCCATCTAGAAACTCCATAGAGCGGTTGTTCCACAAAAGCTTATATGACTCTACTAATCTGCTTTCTTCTTGCATTGCCTTTCCTCCATGTTTCTACATTTTTTTTTAATTTTATAGAATTTTCTTTCAATTTATGGTACTTTGTAAAGGAATAATAGTACATAATGCATCCAGGTAAGGGGTCTCGTAATGAACTTTTTGAAAGATATCTTATTACAACTGTTCTTTTTGGTCGTCCCTCTTCTTCTATACTACACTTTGGTACATAAACAAACTAGTAAGCCTTCGGAGTTTGTCCGTCAACTTGCAGCCTTTTTTTATTGTACCATTTCAGCACTTATGTGTTCGACATTTCCTATCCTAATAGCTAATGACACCCCTTTTTACTTAAGTGGCATACCGGTTATCATGTCCATATTGTATGGTGGATATTTGGCTGGAGGTTTGACGGTCATTGCTTTATTTATCTATCCCTTGATTTCCCCGTCTTCCATTAACTATTTACATGCTTATTTTCTTATCCCTTTTCTATCTGTCTTGCCTTTATTGGTGCAGACGAAGTGGAGGGTGTATCCAAACACTATTAAATACTTATTAATATCAACAATTGCCGCAATCGGAGCAGTATTACATTCCATTACTTTTGTAATTTCAGGCATGGAGATAGTGAGTACAATTAGCACAAGTATCGTGTTTGTTGGGACTACTCTGCTTTTATTCTGCTTAGTTGAGTATTTTTGTGGATTAGAAGAATTACAAAATCAATACAAAAAAATGAAAAAACTCTACCATATCAATACCATTGCTGATGAAGTTGCAAGAGAGTTTCAACAACCGTTAACCATGGTAAAAGGATTTACACAATTGCTCGGAGCAGAACACAACAGGGCAAATAAGGAATATGTTCCCATTATTTTGACGGAGCTAAACCGCGCTGAAAAGATCATTGATTCTTATATTAAACTCGCTAAGACAGAAGCATTTTCTTCAAAGGCACTATCCTCGAAGGAATTACTTGACTTGGTCACTGCAGATATCCAAATGTATGCGAATAATCATCACCTGGATTTTCAAATCAACAGCGAGCGTAACTTAAGGATAAATGGAAACTTGAATCTTCTTGCAGAAGCTATCTCAACCATAATTAAATTTTGTATCCAATCAAATGACGGATCAATGAAAAGTCTCCAGCTTAATCATTACCTGCAGCGAACAGAAGTAATATTCGAACTAGTGATGAAAGATGGAAAAGCGGAGAAAGATCCTATAAAAACATTACTTCACCTGCAAGAAATACGTACAAACGAGGAACATACCCCTCTCTATTCTGCTTATACGATTTTACTGGCTCATGGTGGGGATCTTCATTATAAAAATCAGTGGTTTAAAAAGTCCCTTGTTCTCACATTACCTGCACAAGTAAAAAAAAATAACCTCGTCACCAGAAATGTTATCCGTACAAACTAAAAAAGGAAAACTCGTGATACATAAACGAGTTTTCCTATTTAACTTATAAAATAACCTAGGAGAAATCCAATAATGGAACCAATAATGCTTAAACTTAGATAGATTAAGGCGTGTAGATATTTGTTATCCATTATTAACTGTACAGCTTCCACACTAAAAGTGGAAAACGTCGTAAATGCACCAAAGAAACCTAATCCAAGAAAAACTAACAGTGCGTCGTTATAAAGAGTTTCTGTATTAAAGTTTCCATATAGTAATCCTAGCCCAAAAGAACCTATGATATTTACTATAATCATTGCTATTGGGATGCGCGGGGCTGGAAACTTTTTCATAACAGCCAATCCAAGCAAATATCTGCACAAGGCTCCGCTCCCGCCCCCAACTGCGAGTATTAAAATCAAGGCAGCTTGACTCATATTAACCTCCCTAACTGTTTAAGCCAGAAGCTAAATGTTTTTTAGATAATGAATGTCCTAATAAAAGCCCGAGGAAAGCGAATAAAAGTCCACCAACAATGGACGAGAATAAATAGATAGTAGTTATAAAAATGGTAGACTGCGCCTCTAACATAAATGCATCAGCAGCCAACGTAGACATCGTCGTAAAACCACCACACAAGCCAGTCCCAAACCCAACCTTTATATATTCCTTACCTTCTCTACGCATCATCCACCCTGTAAAAGTCCCTAAGACAAAGCTTCCCACAAGATTTACAAAAAGTGTTCCTAACGGAAAAGCAATCTCTACAGTACTTACAGTTATTGCATACCTCAGCAACGTTCCGACTGCTCCACCAATAAAAACCGCTAAAATATTTTTCACCACTATACTGTCACCTGCTTGATTGAGTTGTTGCACTTATTATAAACAAAAAAAGAGTGAAAGCCTATACATCGGCCACCACTCCTTCCTTGCAACTTAATTATATTTCTACCTTTTCCTTTTCTGGTTCAAAATAGGCGCGGATTATAATTTCCAATATCTCCTTCGTCATATTCAAATGAGAGATAGGACTATCTTTTAAAAGTTTTTGTGTATTGCGATCCACAAATGAGATACTCCGATCAAGATATGGACCAAAAACGTCTATTAAACTATTTAACTGCAGCTCCACTGGTGTTAAGTAAAAGCTTGTACCTTTCTCATAAATGCCAAGTGAACGGAAGTCCAAATGCGCTTTTATCGTCTCAAGTATTTCCCTGTTGGTCGGCGGTGCAGGATTTGTAACATTGTAGATTGTGTTCTTTTCCGCTTGTTGAGCTGCAATCGTTAAAATATCGGCTACATAATCAACAGGTACCAGATTGGATGTACCGTCTTTGGAACCGACTAGGTGAACTTTTTCTTCATAGCTCTTGCGTTCCAGTTTACGTTTAAAAACCTCGAGGCCTCTCATAAATCCATAAAGGGTAAAGTTGGAGTCCGCTTCACCTGTCTTAGAATCTCCAACAATGATGGCAGGTCTAAAAATGGAAACGTCCATTTCACCCTTATATTTCATTACTTCATGTTCTGCAAGAGCCTTGCTTTCCTCGTATGGATTGTTGAAGTCCTGTTCAAGATTATAAAGTTCTTCCTTACCTGAATTGGATACTCCCACTGTATAAGCGGTGCTCACATGGATAAATTTCCCCACTCCCATTGAGGCAGCAACTTCTAAGGCGTGTTTCGTTCCTTGGTAATTCATTTCCATGAGTGTATCCCGTAAATGATGATCAAATTTGACTAAAGCTGCAAGATGATAGAAAATATCAATTTTATTAGTAAGCGCAACTAATTGCTCGGTAGAAAAACCGAATTTTGGTTTAACAATATCCCCATTTAGAATGGTAACCCTATCTTGCAGGGAAAGTGGCAAGTCTTCTTTTAAAGCATTCGCTTTTTTGATGTTTCTAGCTAATATATAGACTGTATGCTCTCCTTCCAAGAGGTTGCGAATCAGCCTTCCCCCTAAAAATCCAGTAGCACCAGTTAAGAATATATTCATTGAAGTCCTCCATTGTTGAAGATGATTTTCAATCAAATCTATTACAATAGTAATACAGATTGTACACGAAATCAAAACATGGAAAAATTTGAAGAAGCATATCATTTGTAGAGGTCTGTGAAAGGCTTACGTTATAATTGAAATAACGACATATTAAAGGAGTCTGTGATGAGTAAAAAATTCTGGGGTTTACTTCTTGTAATCGCTTGCCTTGCCGCCTACTTCTTTATACCCAAAATGTATGCAACTGTAACACAAAAATCAGCCGGCAGTATGCCTTATGAGCTTGAGGAAAGTGAAAATATTGCCTATGCCTCTTTTGCTGGCGGCTGCTTCTGGTGTATGGAACCGCCATTTGAAAAGCTCCCTGGTGTGTACGAGGTTGTTTCAGGCTACACCGGCGGAAACGTGGAAAACCCAGCCTACAACGAGGTAACGACTGGTGAGACAGGTCATGTGGAGGCTGTCATTGTTTCTTATAATCCCGATGTCATAAATTATGAAACCTTATTGGACGTTTTCTGGAGACAAGTCGATCCGACTGATGACAAGGGACAATTTGTCGATAGAGGAACACCTTATCAATCTGGAATCTTCTATCATAATGAAGAGCAAAAGCAACTCGCCGAACAATCAAAAGAAGATCTTAATGCTTCTGGGCGTTTTGATCAACCAATTGTGACGGAGATTACGCCAGCAGAAACCTTCTATATTGCAGAAGACTATCATCAGGACTATTACATTAAAAACCCGGTTCGCTATGATTTTTACCGAGATAACTCAGGACGTGACGATTTTCTCGATGAGGCTTGGGGTGATGATCGCAATATAACTCCACAAGTAGAAGATGATGGCACAACCCTTCTCCATTTATCCAAAGATGAATTGCGTTCGGTTTTAACTGCTGAACAATATTATGTCACGCAGGAAGATGGAACAGAAGAACCGTTTAATAATGAGTATTGGGACTTTGAAGGAGAAGGCATTTATGTGGATTTAATTTCTGGAGAAGCATTGTTCAGCTCTACCGATAAATATGATTCTGGAACGGGATGGCCGAGCTTCACAAAGCCTTTGGTTCCAGAAAATATAGTGGAGCTTGAAGACCAGAGTTTTTTCTCTGTACGAACTGAAATTCGCAGCAAATTAGGCAACGCTCACTTGGGGCATGTTTTCGATGACGGCCCTGATCCAACCGGCTTAAGATATTGCATGAACTCCGCCGCCCTCCGATTTGTCCCAAAAGAACAACTCGAAGCAGAGGGATATGGTGAGTTTTTGGAGTTGTTTGAATAAGTAATAAGCCCACTCTACCTTTGGGTGAGTGGGTTTGTTTTAAGAGAAAAAGTATAGAATCCTGTTGATTTCCGTTCCAGGCGCTTCGCTTGCCTGCGGGCGGTCCGTAAGCCTCCTCACTTCGTTGCGGGGTCTTACCTGTCCCTTCCTCCTGCGGGCGTCTGCGCGCCTTCCACTCCAATCAACAAGGTTACTGTGTTCACATAAGGATTAATACAAGATTCCTAACCGAGTAAATTGTTAACCATTAACGTTTATTCAATGTAACTCCTAAGGTTTGGGACCATTTTTCTTATTTGGCATTTTTCAGTCTTTTAGACTTTTCCGTACATGCTTCCATTGCAGATACCACTGCAGACCGGAAGCCTTGCTTTTCCAAAGTCGTGACAGCTTCAATCGTAGCACCACCCGGTGTACACACATTATCCTTCAGTTCCCCCGGATGCTTACCTGTTTCCAGCACCATCTTCGCTGCCCCTAGAACAGCCTGGGCAACCATGGTATATGCCTGATTACGAGAAATTCCTTGTTGCACCGCTCCATCAGCTAAAGCTTCAATGAACATATACACATAGGCCGGCGAGGATCCACTAATAGCCGGCACAGCATCCATCAGTTTTTCAGGCAGCACCTCCGCTTTTCCGAAGCTTTCAAAGAGACGGATGACCTCTTGCAGTTCTTGTTCATTTACTTCATCGTTAGCACAAACTGCGCTCATACCTTCCCCGACTAATGAAGGTGTATTCGGCATCACCCTAACTGCTTTTATATTTTTACCGAAAGTTGTCTCAAGGAAATCAAGCGTTATGCCCGCAGCAATGGTTATAATGACGGCCTCACTGTTGACTACATCCTTAAGTTCTTCTATTACTGCTTTGTGAAGATCCGGTTTCACAGCTAAGATGAGCATGTCTGCTTTTGCTGCTACTTCCCTGTTTTGGATAGTTGTTTCAATCGCGTACTTATCTGCAATTTTGTCTACGGTTTCTTTTGTTTTTGCACTGGCGAATATCTGGTTTACTGGTACTAGCTCTGACTTTACAAGTCCACCAATTATAGCCTCAGCCATCTTTCCGCTACCGATAAAACCAATTTTCTTTTTTAACATTATGTATCACTTCCTATACGTTCTGCTTTGAATTATATAAAAACCATACACAGAAAGCTACCCATATTCATGGATAGCTCTAGGTTATGGACTAACAAACAAATAGATGCTGTTCGCCACATATAGCGCAATTATCGCTAACGATATGATGAGATAGCTTGGTGCTTGCTTAACTTTTGTTCGATGAAGCATGGTATATAAAACAATCAGGTTCATGATAATGAGAGTGATGGTGGATACATAGTGGAACAATTCCACCGATGAGAGCAATAGCCCTCCTCTGTAAAATATATCTGAACTGCCAAGTACAAATAAGT
This sequence comes from Bacillus sp. m3-13, assembly GCF_000175075.1. Taxonomy (NCBI): domain Bacteria; kingdom Bacillati; phylum Bacillota; class Bacilli; order Caryophanales; family Bacillaceae; genus Bacillus; species Bacillus sp. m3-13. The sequence goes on along the minus strand of NZ_ACPC01000044.1, from coordinate 42,152 downwards.
TGAAAAGGTTACTTCCCAATACACTACCGATCGCTAGTCCTGGATTTCCAAGACGAACTGCAACGATACAGCTTACCACTTCTGGCAGTGAAGTAGTGATGGCAATCAAAAACATCCCGACAAAACTTGATCCTAAGCCAGTGAGTTCTCCTATTCTGTCTCCTGTCACTGTTAGGATGGTTCCAGACACCATTATTAGAAAACAGCTAAGTACAAAAAAGGACACAGTCTGTTTCATCGAAATAGCCGAGTAATCGATTTCTTTTTTTGCCTTTGTCGTATTTAGTGGAGCATCTGGTACTTCCGGAACCTCTAGTTTAGAGAGGAAAATCATCCCAAGTACATATCCAGCTAAGAGCAAAATTGAATCCAAACCAATCCCGAACACTTGAAACCCTGATTTTATATGAAGACCGACCAAAAGATAAATGGACAAGATCAGTCCGACGAGCGCCGTAAAAACATGCTCCTTCGTCTTATGCTGAAAAATTCTTTTCTTAATAAAATAAATGTTGATAAATGCCAAGGTCAGCATATTGAAAAGGTTGCTTCCGAGAATGTTACCTAGAATAAGATCCGGGTTGTTGATAATGGCTGCGGTATAACTTGTCGTGATTTCTGGTAGGGACGTTGCTCCTCCAAGTAGTGCAGCTCCCAAAAATGCGCCACCTTTAATGGATTTTTTGCTGATGATATCCGCATATTTAGAAAGCTTAACTGCAACCCCAACCGTTACAATTACACTGATGATAAATAATATATAGACCAAGTTTACATTCCTCTTTCCTTAATTTAGAGCATGACTTAATTTCCCTCAAAAGTGTGGGTTTTAAAGCGACAGATATTGGTATTGTTTCCATTGGGTATTCCCTTATTGATAGGATGTAAAAACATAAAAAGCCCTGGCAATATGCCAGGACCTTCATTAGGTTATGCAGAAAAGACGAAATCAACGTTTTTTTCCACAACTACTTTTTGGATTCGATGCTTTTTCACTTCTTCTATGTGAATGACGAAGCTTTCACACTCCACTCTTTCTCCCTTTTTAGGAAGATAGCCGAGCATATCTGAAATCCAACCACCTAACGTGTTAGCGGTGGATTCAGATACTTCAAGTTGTAGCAGCTCCGTAAATTCTTCTACAGGGAGACGCCCATCCATACGAAACTTCAATTCATCGAGTACTTCCACCAAGTTTTCGTTTTCATCATGCTCATCCCAGATTTCCCCGACAATCTCTTCAATAATATCTTCAATCGAGATAATACCTGCCGTTCCTCCATACTCATCAAGCACAATGGCCAAATGATTTTGTGAAGTCTGCAGCTCTTTAAGGAGATTAGATATTTTGGCAGATCCGATGACAAAAAACGGACTGCGTGCAATTTCTTTTAATGAAAAGTTAGGATTCTGAACATATTGCGCAAAGAAATCTCTATGTGAAATAACTCCAGTAATGTTGTCGATGGATCCTTCATATAAAGGTAAGCGTGAATATTGTTCTTTTATAAAAATGTCTTTAATTTCTTCAATAGACGTATCCTCTGAGATAGCTACTACATCTGGCCTTGGAGTAAGGATATCTTTCACGACGATATCATCAAACGCTATGGCATTATGCAGCAGTTCTCGTTCTTGTGTGAGAAAAGTCCCTTCTTCCTCTCCGATTTCGACCATCGCAATTACATCTTCTTCTGTAACAGTAGGTTCCTCCTTATCTGCTCCAAGGAGTTTTTTGATCCCTACTTTCAGTTGGACGAACAACCATGTAATCGGATAAAAGAGTTTCATGACTGTCATTAAAGAAGCAGATATTAAAAGTAAATATTTTTCTGCATATTGTTTAGCTAAAGATTTCGGCAAAATCTCCCCAAAAACAAGGACTACTATCGTAATAATCGCTGTCGTGATTGCTAGCGTACTGCCATCAGGGCCGTATAGTTGCGTAGCAATGTTTGTAGCTATCGCTGCCATTGCTATGTTGACAATATTATTACCTATTAGGATTGTAGAAACACTTTGATCAAAGTTTTCTGCCATGTTTAATGAGCGTTTTGCTCTTGCATTGTTGTCTGCCTGATTACGAAGCCGAACTTTGTTCACGCTCGTAATAGCCGTTTCAGATGCCGAAAAATATCCTGATAATATTAACAATGCCCCTAATAAAATTATCGAGTCATAGGGTATACTATCCAAGTTCTCATCACTCTCCTACATATATATATTATAAATATATTTTGAAATGGAGAATTTAGCAATAAAAAAGCAGAAAAACACAGAAAAATTTTGTATTTTTCAAATTATTCTTTGCTATTGCGGAAGTGAAAAAGTCATGATATAATTATCTTTAATTCGAGATATCTTAATTTGAGTTAAATAATTAGTAGGAGTGATACCTATGGAATTATTGGGTTTACACCACGTTTCTTTATTAACAGCTAAAGCAGAAAGAAATTTTCAATTTTTCACAGAGGTTCTTGGCATGCGACTTGTAAAAAAGACCGTAAATCAAGATAACACCTCCTCCTATCATCTATTTTATGGTGACGCAGAGGGAAATCCAGGAACCGAGATCACCTTTTTCGATATTCCTGGCTTAGGCAGAACCCATGAAGGAGTTTCAAGCATTTCATCTACTTCTTTACGTGTGGCAACCACCGAATCCTTACGTTTTTGGCAACAGCGATTCCAGACATTTAACATAAAACAGGAAGAAATAAAAAGGCGCGCAGACAGAGACACTTTGGCATTTGAAGATTACGAAGGAACAAAGTTATTGTTAGTGGCTGATAACGGAGAAAAAGGTGTTCCAGCCGGGGTTCCCTGGGAAAAGAAAGACATTCCAAAAGTGCATAGCATTATTGGTCTTGGCCCTGTAACGTTAACGGTTAAATCTGCCCTGCCGACCACAAGCATCTTAACCAATGTGCTTGGATTTCAACTTAAAGGGTCATATCCTTCCCTAAAAGGGGATTTCCCTGACATCGAAATATACACCACTGGGGAAGGCGGAACAGGAGCTGAAGTGCATATTGAAACAAGGCCAGATCTTCCAGCTGAAAAAATAGGTCGAGGCGGCGTACATCATGTAGCGTTCCGGGTTCCAAATCAAGAGGAGTTTCAAAAGTGGGTACAACGAGTGAGGGAAACCCGCCTCCCGAACTCAGGAGAAGTAGAAAGATATTATTTTAAGGCACTATACTTCAGAGAGCCTAATGGTATTCTATTTGAACTATCCACAGACACTCCTGGATTCAGTGCAGACGAGCCGTTAGAAACGATGGGAGAAAAACTTGCTCTGCCTCCGTTTTTAGAGCCAAAAAGAGCAGAAATTGAAGCAAGTTTACGACCTCTTGAAATAAACTAAGTAGAAAACGGAGCTGAAATCGACTAGTTGATTTCAGCTCCGTTTTATTTATGCCACTCAATTTCTATCCCTTCTCTTCCACTTCTTTTTTATAAATAATTCCTAACACAAGAACAGAAATAATGGGGGCAAGTGCTACAAGAGCAATCATTCCAAAACCATCAGTCAGGGGATCACTTCCCTCTGTAACAGATGCAACTCCTACCGCCATAGAAAGAATAAAAGTAACCGTCATGGGTCCAGTTGCAACTCCGCCAGAATCAAAGGCAATACTGACGAAGATTTTTTTGGTAAAAAACAGAAGGATAAATGCGATAAGGTAGCCTGGAATGAGGTAATACCAGATGGAAAAATTGAACTGAATACGGAGCATGGCCAAAGCGATAGCTACCCCTACTCCTACAGACAGCGTCAGAAGCATTGCTTTCTTGGAGATATAGCCTTCCGTGACATCGGATACCTCTTTATTCAGTACTCTAACAGCAGGTTCTGCTATCGTAGCGACAAAACCAAGAACAAAGCCAATAGGTATTAATATCCACGAATGGGTCATCTCGCCAAGACTCTCTCCCATTTTCTCTCCTACTGGCATAAATCCTATATGCACCCCTTGGAGGAATAACACAAGACCTATGTAGGAAAACCCGAATCCAAGCAATATTTTCTTTAGTTTATCCCAGTTCAGTTTCAAGAAAATAAATTGAAAAACGAGGAAAAAAACTAATAACGGCACTAACGCGAAGGTTACCTCAAGAAGCAGTCCTCCAAATCCCTTAAAAATGTCGTGAATCATTGATAAATCACCCCCAAAAGCAGAACTGCAAGTATAGGTCCAATGGAAGCCAGTGCAACCAATCCAAACCCTTCACTCGATGATTCATCCTTTCTCATCACAGACGCGACACCGACTCCCAAAGCCAGGATAAACGGGACGGTAAGCGGACCTGTGGTCACACCTCCAGCATCAAATGAAATCGGAACGAATGTCTCTGGAGTAAAAAATCCTAGAAGAAAAACAAAGCAAATATGCAGGCATTATAAGGTAAGGCAGTTTAATCTTATAGATGGTTCTTACCATCGCAAGCGCCACAAATATCCCAACTCCAAGCGCAACGGAAAGTATCAAAACAGTCGAGGTGATTTTTCCCCTCCGATACTTCATCCACTTGCGTTGCCAACACCCTTACATCCGGTTCTGCCACAGTGACGGCGATACCCAACAATAGCCCGACAACGATGATTAACCACTTCTTCTTTGGTTTTTGGAAGGGCCTTTCCAATCATGTCCCCAACAGGTAAAAGTCCTATGTTGACACCCATGAGAAAGAACATCAATCCAAATGTCACCATTAATAGTCCTATTAAGAATAAAAGGAACTTCTCAAGAGGAAGTCCTATTAAAAAAATCTGAAGTAAAATGATTACCGCTGATACTGGTAAAATTGCCAGAAAAAGATTCTTTGACTGAATCTTTAATATCCTCCATTTCCTCACTCCCACTCATCTATATCTCTTTTTATCTATTTACCCTATTATTCCTATTACATAACTGAACAATGTTCAATGAAAAGAAATTTTTTTGAAAGCGCTGACAAGTTTAAGCCTATACACATATAGTGTTATCAAAGGGAAAGGAGGGTGTTATATGGAAAGAATTATTCTTTTTTTCGCTGCCATGCTAGCAGGTTTTGCGCTTCTTAGAGTACCAATGACTGGAACGTTTGCTGCTCTTGAGCCGATCACTACTATTCTTGGCGTCGTGACTGTTCTAGTATTCTCACTTGCCTTAATCTATAGAGGGGTACGAAACCTCATAAATCGCTAAATTATGTTATAATTTTTTATAATCTAAAAAATCCCAGAGGCGTGCACACTCTGGGGTTTTTTAATTGGGAGTGGTGAAATGGAAGAATCTGTAATCTCTTGTCCTTTGAGTCAATTAATAGAAGAAGTGGCAACATTTATCGCAAAACTCAATAATCAGTCCAGTAGTCATATCGGATATTGCGGCAAACAACAACAGGAAATCTCAGCTTACCTGCAAAAAGAGCTTACAGATGTACCCTTCGAAAGAGCCTTCGTTTTAGCCTTTAAAGAAGAAACTTTGATCGGGTTAATTGGGTTTGATGCTGATTTTGAGCAGAAATCTGCAGAAGTATGGGGGCCGTTTGTAGAGGAGGATCATCAAGATCAAGCAATATATTTATTCAAGGATATGTTGCAACTTATCCCTCCAGAGGTGGAAAGACTTTACATGTTCCCAAACAAGGAGAATGAAACAGCAATTACAACCGCAGCAAACTTCAACTTCTCAAAACAAAGCGAACAGGCTATTTTAATTATGAGAAGGAACGACTATTCGGCCTCTCAAGTTTCTAAGCTGTCCTTTCTTACAGAGCAACGCAACGGAGAGATGATACGCCTGCACAACCTGGCCTTTCCAGATACATATTATACTGGAGAAAAAATCATTAATCGGATTAATGAACACCAGAAAGTGTTTTGTTATATGAAAGATGACAAATTAGCAGGGTACATTTATGTAGAAGTGGAACCTGAATTTTCGGAAGCAAGCATTGAGTTTTTTGCAGTGGATAAAAGTTTTCGCGGACAAAGCATCGGTACGGAACTTTTGAAAGGTGCGGTTTCTTGGATTTTTTCATTTAAAGAAATTGATGAACTTCAACTGTGTGTGAATTCAACCAATAATCATGCAATACGTCTTTACCAAAAGGCAGGTTTCAAGCTTTCTGATGAGCTTTATTTTTTCCAGAAGGAGCTGAAGGTCCCAGTATGACCTTCAGCCTCTTTATTCTTGCAGCTTCTCTCGGTCCACTGATTGCGGAGGTTGTTCCATCCATCCTCTTCTAATCAGCATCTCCAATCCATCCTCCCCATATTTGGCTACATCCAACATAATCGTGGAATAGTGCATCGCAAGGTCTTTCCGCATCGCAGTGGACATGGCATATGCAAGCAAGTATAATCCGGCAGAACTTGTGGTTGTAATCAAAAATAAGATTAGCTTATCAGAAAAGGGGGAAACGGTTGAATCTGTTACCTCAAGACTGACAGGGATATTTCCTAAGTGGTCCTCATCTTTCAGCACCTTATTGAAAATATCCACTTGTTTTTCCGCAAGTTTCTTCCCTTCTTTTAAATATTCCTTTATCTCCTGGTCCCTCATGACTTGAATTAATCCCAATAACATGACCATCCCAATATAGTTACGTTCAATCACATAAAATATTTCCCCGAGTTCCATCACATTCAGGGGCCTTTTGTCACCAAACCAAGCACCAAGGATTGTTTGCTGCTCTTTGATGTATTGTACATTTTTCGGATAGGGGACTTTGGGTGGTCTGTCATAAATCCCCTTCGCAAGCATCAAATCTAGTGCATTTCTGTAATGTTTGGTTGAAGTTTTTAAACATTCACTAAAAAAAGCAACCACATCACCTCTTGCTACCTTTGTCAAAACTGAAGCATAATAGGGCACTGTCATCTGCCCCACCCTATAGGCAAAACTCAGCGCAAAAAGATCTGTATACAATGGAGGAGCGGAGAGATTGACATCTTTATCGGAAAATCCATCTGGCACCGGGAAGCCTTCCTTAATAAAAATTTTCTCCATTTCTCCATTGTATCTTTCTTCTAAGTACAATGACTCCTTTACAATTCGCTCAATCTCTGTGTCTTCCACCTGCTGAAGAAAATGCTTATAAAAGCAAATCGTTGCGCTGTTCTGTATGTATGTTGTCCATAATGCCGCAATCTCCGGCGTTGTCAGTTGTATGTTATGTTCCTTCATAGAATACTCCCATTGTAAACGTAGTTGTCTTTAAGATGTGTTGTGCTTCCAATATTTATACGACATAAAAAAACAGACCCCTTTTTAGAAGTCCGTATGACGGTTAATTCAATTTAATTCTATTTCCTGATGGATCCATTGCAAAATATTGGCCATCTATTATTTCTACTTTATAACCTAAAGATGTTAGCCTTTCAACTGCAGCGAGCTTCTTTTCTTCACTTGAAAACACCAATGAGAACCATACAAGACCTACTGAATTCTCTTCTGGTGCAGGTGCTCCAACTCCATTCCATATATTCAACCCGATATGATGATGGTATCGTTCCGTTGAAATAAACAAAGCTTGGGCTCCGTAACGCGTGACAACTTCAAACCCGAGCCCTTTTGTGTAAAACTGCTCGGTATCTTTTAGTTCAGAAACATGAAGGTGTATATGGCCCATGACTGTTTCTTTAGGAAGACCATCCCATAAGGTATCTTGCCCCTCTTTTAACAAGTCTTCCACATCAAGTGCTATCGATGCCATCTCCACTTCTGATCCGTTCCAATTCCATTCCTCTGCCGGACGGTCCCTATAAATTTCAATCCCGTTTCCATCTGGATCCGCCAAATACAATGCCTCACTTACAAGGTGATCTGAAGCCCCTTGGAGGCGGACACCTTTTGCTATGAAATGGTGTATGATGCTACCAAGATCTGCCCGTGTTGGCAAGAGAAGCGCAAAATGATATAAGCCGGTGGTGCGTTGCTGCTTTGGCTTAATATCATTTGGTTGTACGATAGTCAACAACGGCGTATGCCCATTTGCCGAGAATACCGCTTGAGATTCTGTTTGTTCTAATAGTTTAAAACCAATTGTGTTTGTATAAAACTCTATGGAGTGGTGAAGATTTTCTACATTTATCATGACATCCTGCACATATGTGGTAGGACTTTGATGGAAGTGTTTCATATATAAGTGCCTCCTTAGCTCTTTACTTTGAAGTTAAATATCTTGAATTAAAGATATTTTATCACATTTGTTTCTAGATTGATATAACGACTTATCTTTATTGAGCAGAAATTAGAGTAAGGTGAGACCATACCAGCCACACCTTACTTAATAATCTACTATACGAGTTGGTTTTCCTCTGGCACTTTGGTCCAAAGATCCTCTGTTCCGACTGCCCGCTTAATTGTATTTATTGCACCTTGATGCAGTCCCTCATGCCAAATAGCAAAGCTCAGCAGCTCTCCAGGCGTTGTAAGCTCATATTCTCCTAATTTGAATGGCTGATGAATTCTTTCTTCCAGCTTACCTGCAAAGTCTTTTTGAATACGAATACGAATGAAGGCTTCTCTTGTTTTATCTCCATGACACAGAGGTATTCATCACAGCGATGAAGACTTCTCTTCTCCTTTTTCCTCATCACGCAGGTCTTCATCACGGTGATGAGGACATCTCTACTTCTTTTTCCTCGTCACTCAGGTCTTCATAACAGCGATGAAGACTTCTCTTCTCCTTTTTCCTCGTCACGCAGGTCTTCATCACGGCGATGAGGACATCTCTTCTCCATTTTCCTGGTCACTCAGGTCTTCATCACGGCGATGAGGACATCTCTTCTCCTTTTTCCTGGTCACTCAGGTCTTCATCACGAGGAGGAAGAATTGGTTTGTAATTTTCCACAAAAAAGCTACAGGATCACCTAGATCCTGCAGCTACTTCCACCAATTTTCTCTTAAGCACCTTTTTCCTCAACACTTGCCGGCTCATCTTCCCAGCATTCCGTATTTTCTAATCCCTTAATGTTACTCGCATAGAATACTGGATCTTTTCCTTCCTTACGCTGCTTCATGTAATCCTTCAAAACAGCAAGAGCAATCTTCCCGATAAACGCCAATGCTACAAGGTTGGTGATCGCCATCAATGCCATGAATAAATCCGCAATATTCCACACCATGCTCAGGCTCGCAACAGAACCAAAAACGGTCATTCCAAGTACCGCAAAGCGGAAAATCATGATGGCTGTTTTGCTTTCTTTGATAAACTCAATATTGGATTCTCCATAATAATAGTTTCCAATGATCGAACTAAAGCAGAATAACAAAATTGCGATAGCGATAAAAATACTTGCCCAAGGTCCAACATGTTCTGCTAGCGCCACTTGAGTCAACTGAATACCTTCCATCTCTTCCCCACCAGGAATCCCTGCAAGCAAGATGATGAAGGCTGTTGCACTACAAATCAAGATAGTATCCACAAATACTCCAAGCGTCTGAATGAACCCTTGTTTGGCTGGATGACTTACATCCGCAGTTGCCGCTGCAACCGGAGCACTACCCATACCTGCTTCATTGGAGAACAGACCGCGTTTTACACCATTCATAATGGCAGCACCAATACCGCCGGCTACGGCTTCGTTCAGACCGAAGGCACTTGAAACGATGACGCCGATCAATCCTGGTACTTCTCCAATGTTAATTGCAATAACATATAGCGCAAGCAATAAATAAGAAACAGCCATAACTGGTACAACAACTTGCGATACCTTGGCAATTCTTTTTACTCCTCCAAAGATAACCATTGCTACGATTGCTGTGAGAACTAACCCGAGCACTAAACGATTCACTCCAAATGCTTCGTTAAATGCAACGGTAATAGTGTTCGCCTGGACAGATGTAAATGCCAATCCAAAGCAAAATGTAATTAAGACAGCGAATAGAATACCCATCCAACGGGCTCCCATTGCCTTTTGCATATAGTACGCTGGACCGCCCTTAAAGCCACTCTTATCCTTTACTTTATAAACCTGTGCGAGCGTACTCTCAATAAAGCTTAATGACGCACCAAATAGGGCAACCACCCACATCCAAAATACGGCACCAGGTCCTCCAAGCGAGATGGCAATCGCTACACCGGCAAGGTTACCTGTACCAATTCTAGTTGCCGCACTGATACAGAATGCTCCAAAAGAAGACACTCTATTTTTAGCTTCATTTGATGTTGGGCTTTCTTTTAATAACCGAAACATCTCTCCCAAATGTGTAAACTGAACAAATTTTGATTTCAAAGAAAAATAGATTCCTAGGCCAACTAATAATGCAATTAGAACATATGACCAAAGAATATTATTACTCCATTCAATAATTGTGTCTATCATGCTGTTCACACCTTTTCTTTAAGATTCGTACACACTTGCATTTTTGGTAACGCTTCCAATATTTGTTTCCTATAAAAGTATTTAATAGAAAAGCTTTAAAGTTTTCCTATTAAATACTTTTATCACTGAATCTGTTATTATTACAGACCAGTTAATAAAATTCACAAGTGTTATATAATACTTTTATAACTTTATCACTATACTAAGATAGTTTCAACAATAATTATTGAATTACATACTTTCTCTATTTTCAAAAAACAATTCTTTCTATAGAAACCCAATAAATTCTTATTACCTTTCTTTGCAGAAATGGTTTATACTAAATTTACTAATATGGACCATTAGGAGGAAGTTATATGACAGAAAGCAACGAACCAAAGAAGATCAGTCTGCAAGAAGCGATGAAAAAGCAATTAGAAAATAAAAAGAAGCAGGCAGCAGGCGGCAAAGGAAACTTCAACGGAGCACAAGGAACACAAAAAATGAAAAGCCAGCAAACAAAAAAACCAAGCAACACCAGAAGAAAGATGGGCGTCTAAAAAGATTTAAAGTATTATATACCTTCAGTTGATTGGAGTGGAAGGCGCGCAGACGCCCGCGGGAGGAAGGGACAAGTGAGACCCCGGAAGGCGAAGCCTGAGGAGGCTCACGGACCGCCCGCAGGCAAGCGAAGCGCCTGGAACGGAAATCAACCGTATAATGTGCTTTCTTTTTTATATTAAAAAGCCAGTAAGTGGATGAATGATTCCACTTACTGCCTCTTTTTTATATGGAAGGTTTTTTCACCGAATACAGTCAACTTTGTCCCTTGCCTGCCCCGCTTTTTCTCAATCAACCCCATCTTTTCTAAAGTTTCTAGCCTTGACCGCACTTGTTGCTCCGTTAAGAATCTCCCGCCACTTCTAGTTGCTTTTGAAATTTTCACCCGGCTGACCGTTTCCCCAGTCCGTTGTAGTTGATAGATGATTTCTACTAGGTTGCTCAATTCTTCATTCAAATCTTGTTGAATGTACGGAAGTTCAGCTGACTCCAGCGTAACGGCTACTTCTTTCATGCCCTTTCTTGCTTGCTGGAAAAACCCTTCATTCGGTATATCTTCTACCTTGATCGTATTTTCCTCGCATACTGCGAGCATATAATCGAGGGTGTTTTTTAGTTCACGGATATTTCCATACCAGTCGTAATGTTTGAGTCTCTCTAATACTTCAACCTCCAATTTAATTGTTGGTTGATCGCTTTGTTGAATGAAATGATGAATAAGGTGAGCAATGTCTTCCTTTCGTTTGCGAAGAGCAGGAAGCTGCAAGAACAAGACTTTTAATCGATGGTATAGGTCTTCTCTGAATTTCCCTTCTTCCATTAACGAAAGCAAGTCCTTGTTTGTGGCCGCTACCACTCGAACATCTACAGGAATGATTTTGTTGCCACCTATGCGAAGCAATTCTTTTTCCTGAAGTACACGAAGCAATCTTGCTTGGACCTTCAAGCTGATATCTCCTATTTCATCTAAAAAAATGGTCCCGCCATTCGCCTGTTCAAAAAGACCTTTTCTTCCGCCTTTTTTTGCCCCAGAGAATGCACCTTCTTCATATCCGAATAGTTCACTTTCCACAAGATCTTCTGGAAGAGCACTGAAATTGACAGCCAGAAATGGACCGTTGCTGCGAGAAGAGGCATTGTGGATGGAGCTGGCAAACAACTCTTTCCCTGTACCGCTTTCTCCTTGAATAAGAATGGTCAGTTCTGTTTTGGCAAGCTTGCTTGCTATTTCCTTTGTACGTAGTAATTCTGGGTGACTACCTACTATATCCTCGAAAAGATACTTCCCGTAGAATCCCTTTTTCACCAACTCTCTTCTCAATTGTTTTTCCATTTCGATTGTTTCACTTGCATCCTTAAATGTGACGACAATGGTGCCTTGAGGATCTATCATAAAACGATGAATCATAAAGTTCATAGAGTTGATGGTAAAATAACCGTCTGCTTCTTCTTCTCGTTTGTTCATAATGAAATCATATAGGGTGCGGTCAGATATCACATCACGAACATGTCGGTCGACCGCTTTCTTCATTGGTATTCGTAGGAAACGCTCCATTATTTCATTGAAGACTGTAATCCTTCCAAGCTGATTAATGGCCAAGATACCGTCATTCACTCCATTTACGACCTTTTTCAGGTGATCACTGATTTTATTGGCTTCCTGGTTTGCGTCTCCCAATCTTTTACTCAATCTTGTAATGGTACTTATGTATTTGCTTGACACTTGATCTTGCTTTTCTTCTAGAAGGCCTAGTCTATTCAATATCGTAATAATCGTAGTAATATCGATGAGCCTTGGACCTATATTGATAACTTCTTCTACATAAGGAGGGACAAGGTCCAGTTCGCCTGGCGTGATAGCTATCTTTATATGTTCTTCTTCCTTTTTTCCTGGAAAATAAGGGATTAATTGAAGATGATTGATTCCCAGGATTTCAAAGGAAGAGATCGCTTCTTGGACCGTTTCCGGAAAATCATTCACATAAAGGACTTTCTCACCTCTTGCGACACTGTATATTTTGTCAATATTAAGAAAATTAACGATGCGTCTCGCTACTAATACCGTACAATTGTCACCGATGTAATCTTTGGCTTCCTCCTCTATTAGATGGGAGGATAAAATAATCAGTTGATTGTGAACCTTTGTTACTTTGTGGGCATCAACGGAATAGCTGCGAATCCGGATAAAATCGCCGATAATTTCGTTCAATTGGGTATCAAGTGTTCTTCTCGTTTCTTCAGACCCGGCCAATAGCGTCAGTTCCTTTGCTTTCATTCCCAACCTCACACCTCCGTCTATAGAAAAACACTGTCCTTTTTCAGCAACAGTGTTTTTCTACTATTATAGCTTACTCGAATGTTCCTTTTACAAGCAGTTTTTTATTCCACATCATTTTTTGACCAAGTGCGATGACAGACTCAATTTCATAGGAAGCGTCATTCAAAATAACCAGATCGGCGTCCTTCCCTACTTCAAGCGTCCCTTTGGAAGCTAAGCGCAATACTTTAGCAGGGTTCTCTGTAATAACCTTCAAAGCATCTGCGGGCAGTATTCCTTCTTCTATGATGGCATCTTTCACTTCTTTATATAAGGAAGTGACCCTACCCAATTGCAAACCAATGAATTCCCCATTTTCATCAAACTCCGGCAAGCTTGCCTGGCCGTCTGAAGAGAATGTAATATTACCGATCGGCACGCCTTTATCGAGCATTTCTTTCAAGCCGACACTGCATTTCGTTTCACCCTGTTCAAGAAACTTGGCAATACTTGAAGTGGTAAAGTCCACATAGCCACCTTTTTTTGCATGTTCCATTCCCGCTTCAAACAACTCCCGGTTCCGATTGATATGTGTAGGCAAGAACTGGCGGATAGGAATATCTGTTTTTTCGATGACTTCATCGAGAATCGAGAGCTTACTCTCACTATCTCCAAGATGCATATTAACAATTCCCGCTTTACCAGAAAGCATTCCGCCGACACGTGCAGCAGCAGCTATTTTTGCAATTTCTTCATAATTGGGTTGAGAAGAGCGGTGGTCGGCAATCGCTATCTCCCCGACTCCGATAATCTCTTCTATTAAAATAAGGTCATCTTCAATCATTCCAGTTAGCGTTTTAACAGGAACCTGATAGGAACCTGTGTGAACATAACAACTGATACCTTCCTCTTTTAACGCTTTAGCTTTTGCTATAAGGCTTGTCATTGTCCGGGTGGTACCATCTGTGCCAATAACTCCAACAAGGGTTGTGATTCCGCCTTTAATCGCATCCGACAGTACAAGTTCAGGGGTGCGGGTTCGATAACTTCCTTCTCCTCCGCCGCCCATGATGTGGACATGATTATCAATGAAGCCCGGTATGATAAGTTGACCTGTTACATCAAGCACTTCAATATGTGCTGATTCTACAAATTGAATGTTATCCTCTATTGCCGCAATCCTTTTATCGACGATCAGTATATCTTTTTTTCCTAGATAATCAGGACTGTAAACGGTCCCGTTTTTTAATAACTTAATCATGTAAGAAGTCTCCTTCAGTTTTTCATCCTATTCCACCCAAAGTGATAATCTAATATTTGTGACCGTTCCTTTTTTATAAGATGCTAAGGAATCAGGAATATAATCTTCATCACTTTGGTAGTATTTTGAAACATCATCCTTTGCCCATTGTAACGCAAAAACCGGGTCAGATGCATCACCTTTTACCATGGTCTCCTGTTCCGCTTCCGAACTATTGGCAAAAGAAAGCAGGGATTTGGTAGATTCATACTCTCCTCCGAATAGATTAGGGCTTTGGTATAGTGGATTTTCACTTCGATCCACTTCTTGTTTATTTCCAGCAGGGACGACTTCTTTCGTGACCATGTTGAAGGTATCCCCTTCAGTCAAGTAATGCACGAAGACATCTTCTACTTCAAATCCTGGTGTTGTACCTTTTCCATTGAAGGACGCACCACTTGCATCGAGAATCCATACCCCATTCTCACCTACCACTTCTCCTATGTCCCCTTTTATTTCAAGGGCAGTCCCCTCATCCAAGCCTACTCCAATTTCATGACCTGTATCTCGCATAGCGACAAGTAACCGGCCAAGTCTACCACGCATATCAAAGTGCGTATCGGTCAGGATGTTTTCAACAAGGCCAAGCCCTGGTATCTGAAAATTGTTGTCTTTAAGGGTTGGATCAAGAAAGCCTGTCAGCGGTACATCAGCGACGGTTTTCACTTCAGTATCATTGATGACTAGGGCTTCAAAACTTCTCCCAACACCAAACATCGGGTTACTCATCACATGTGCACCTGCACTTGTCCCGGCTACCACCCCACCATTATCGTGGACGTATTGGATCGCTTCCAGGAGAGGAGTCGGTGTTCCATCATCTTCAAGCAACGACCTTGCATGCTTCATCTGGTCTCCTCCTTGAAGCATGACTGCATGACTGCTTTTCACAAGATTAACGAAATACTCGTTATAGGCGACAAAGTCGAAAGTGTCTATTGCAAGCGGTATATACACCGGTTCAAAGCCTCTGTTCCTAAATTCCGTTTCAAGGGCTAAATATGGTCCATCATCAAGATGATAATGGTCATATGCAACGTCTACCGAATCTCTGGAACTATTAAAAATAGCGATTCTCGGGCGCTCGACACCTGCCGCTTTTCGAATTGCGTTGAAATATTCATCCGTATCCCCTGTCGTACCTCCAGCAGGAAGCAAGGTTCCAACACCGTCCCCGATAGTTTCCAAAGGCACTGGCATCGTGTTGGTATTGATCATTTTAATAGATTTACTAGATCCAAGAACCTTTTCTTCACTCACTGCTGTCACATAAGCATAATATAACTCATTACCTAGTGTATCGCCCTCAATCGTTTTTTGATCAGGAGCAAAAGACACCGGTTTATTTCCAATTTCATTTATTGATAGTAACTTCCCTCTATTTTCGCGTTGCAATTCTTTAAGGAATTCTAAATCCCCACCATTAATAAGAGGCTCCACTAGTTTCGTCAGTCCTTTTGAAGAGTAGGATAAGAAATAGTGAGTGACTTTTTCGTCATCTGCTTGTTCAAAACTCACTGAGTAATTCTCAATATTTTTCCCGCTACCAAACAGCTCTAGATTATTAGGATAAGGATTAATGCTGATGGTTCGGTCTGCCTCTGTCATTCCCAAGACTCCATCCTCTCCAAGTGTTGCTGCATATGCATGATAATCGCCTACATTTAAAGGCTTTCCAGTGATCACATCTACCTGCCCTGATCTAAAGGTATTCCCCACTCCATCCGCGTAGCTCAAATTGGTAATTCTATAGAGTTTGTCTTTATTCTCTCCCTCTTCCTGAGAGGTCAGATGCTGTTCTATTTGTTCCGCTGTCAATCCCTTCATATAGTCCCAAACTTCGTAAAAATCTTTTTTAGAATAGAACATCAAATATGCCTTAACACCATCCATCACTTCCGCCTTTTGAAAGCCCAGCTGGTAATCTTCTATGACGGATCCATCCCCGTTTTGAAACAGCGTAACATCTTTCAAATCATAATCTGGACCTTTTTCAATAAATAGAGTGTACGTATCCTTTATCCCCTTAGGAGTTGCAATATCAATTTGTACCCTTTCCTTACTTGATGGCACCTCTACTTCCACTACTTTGCGATGGTTCACTCTTTCCCCATTTACTGCCACCTTGGCATTAACAGCTAAAGGAGTAATCGACAACATCAGTTTGTCTTCGTCTGTTTTCACAATATAATCTTTTACCTCTGCACTAAACTCACCTTCGAGCTGCCCATTAAGGACGAGCAATTCCTTTAAGTCCGTATGATGGACAAGAGAAGGCTTTGCATAACCGCTAGTTGCAGGAAATATTAAAGCACCACATAGCAAAACAGCCAGCATCTTCGTTACACGTTTCCACTGCTTTCTGAACATGATGATACCTCCATTGTATTATTTTCCAAAGAATATAAGTGACAGGCGACATGGTGACCATCCGAGTGTTCCAGTAACCCAGGGCGGTCCGTATGACAATGCGCCATCACTTTTGGACATCTTCCTACAAACGCACAGCCTTTGGGCGGATCTACCGGAGAAGGCACGTCTCCTTGAAGAATGATTCTTTCCTTCCGCTCCCTCGGGTTCGAAATCGGAATGGCATCAATCAATGATTCTGTATAAGGATGAAGCCTTTTTTCGAAAATTTTATCCGCTTCTCCAATCTCTACAATCCTTCCTAAATACATCACTGCCACACGGTTGCATAAATGTTGAACAACACTTAAATCGTGAGAGATAAATAGATAGGTCAGCCCAAATCCCTCCTGCAAATCTTTTAATAGATTCAAGATTTGCGCTTGGATGGATACATCAAGAGCTGCCACCGGTTCATCGGCGATAATTAATTTTGGTTTTAAAATAAGGGCCCGGGCAATTCCTATCCGTTGCCTTTGCCCTCCTGAAAATTCATGGGCATAGCGATGAAGGTAGTTTTTATTCAAACCACACACCTCCATAATATCTTCCATCAGCTTACGTCTTCTGCTTCTTTCCACACCATGTGCTTTTAAGGGCTCAGCCAAAATTTGCTCCACTGTCAGTCGCGGGTTAAGAGATGCATATGGATCTTGAAAAACGAGCTGCATGTCTTTTCTTCTGCTTCGCATCTCCTTTACAGACAACTCCTGCAAGTTCTCGTCTTGGAAAAGAACTTCCCCGTCTGTCGTCTTTAAGAGCTGGGCAACTCCTCTGCCAGTTGTCGATTTCCCGCAACCGGACTCTCCCACCAATCCAAGCGTCTCCCCTTCATTAATTGTAAAAGAAACACCGTCTACTGCTTTGACATGAGAAGCAACTTTTTGTCTTATGCCTTTTTTTATTGGAAAATATATCTTAAGGTCTTTCACTTCTAATAGCGGTTTACTCATACAGTCACACTCCTATCTGCATGAAGCCAGCACCTGCAGGAATGACCTTTCTTTACTTCAAGTAATTCGGGGTCCTCTTCCCTGCACAACGGGATCGCCTTACTGCAGCGATCAGCAAAACGGCAACCTTGTGTAATTGTACCAGCCAACGGAACCTGTCCCGGGATGGAACGCAGTCGGTCCCGTTTTTCCCCAAGCTTTGGAATCGACTCTAACAGCCCAATCGTATAAGGATGCTTAGGGTTATTGAACAATGTATCTACATCGGTCTCCTCCACGATTTCTCCTGCATACATGACAATGACTCTGTCACACATTTCCGCAATCACTCCAAGGTCATGGGTGATCAGCATGATAGCCGTGTCGGTTTTCTTTTTCAAATCCTTCATCAAATGTAAAATTTGCGCCTGAATAGTTACGTCCAACGCCGTTGTAGGCTCGTCTGCAATTAATAACTTAGGTTGACAAGCAAGACCCATGGCGATCATCACACGCTGACGCATCCCACCTGAGAGCTCAAAAGGATACGCTTCGTAAATTTGCTCTGCACGTGGAATCCCAACAAGTTTCAACATGTCTATCGAACGCTCTCGTGCCGCTTTTTTTGTTATGTCATTATGTAAAAGCAACACTTCGTCCAATTGCTTTCCAATGGTAAAAACAGGGTTAAGGGAAGTCATCGGCTCTTGAAAGATCATGGAAATCTCATTTCCTCTAATTTTCCGCATATCCCTTTCCTTCTTTTCCAACAGGTTTTCTCCTTGATAATGGATGGAACCACCTGTTATTTTCCCTGGAGGTGAAGGCAAGAGCCTCATGATAGATAGGGATGTGACACTTTTCCCACAGCCAGATTCCCCTACTATACCAAGCGTTTCTCCCTTGTGTACGTCAAAAGATATCCCGTTTACCACCTTCAACTGCTTTCCATCACTCTTGAAGCTAACCTCTAGATCTTTAATTTCAAGCACTTTTTCCATCTATGTTGCCACCTCCTACTCTTTTAACTTCGGATCAAGCGCATCTCGCAATCCATCTCCTAATATATTAAAACTCAAAACGGTAATGACAATCGCCAGTCCTGGAAAGAACGTGGGATGAAACACATTACCACTGTTGTCCTTAGCTGCACTTAACATAGACCCCCACTCAGGAGCGGTTATGTCCCCGCCTAATCCAAGGAAACTTAGGGCTGCTCCAATTAAGATTGCCACCCCGATCCGCATCGTCAAATAAACGATAACCACTGACAATGTTCCAGGGAAAATATGCCTCATGATGATGACGCTATCCTTCACACCGATTGATTGCGCTGCTTCAACATAGGTCATTTCTTTTAACGCAAGCGTACTTCCGCGAACAATTCGGATAAAGATAGGGATGGTAAACACCGCCACAGCAAAAATGATATTTGTCAGTCCTGCACCAAGGAATGCAATAACCGCTATTGCGAGTAATATCCCGGGGAATGCTAGTAAAATATCAGTAAAGCGCGTGATCATACTATCAATTCTTCCACCATAATAACCAGCTATCAATCCAAACGCTGTTCCAATGAAAGCCCCAATAGCAACCGAAACGAAACCGATGATAAGAGTCTCCCTTGTCCCCATGACCACTCTGCTGAAGATATCCCTGTTCTGGTGATCTGTCCCAAAGAAATGAGTGGAAGAAGGCGGTTGATGCTTATAGATGTCTACTAAACTCACTTCTGTTGTTTCCGGTACGATAGAAACCAGCTTAGGTGTCATTTCTTGGACAGCTACCGGTAGATGGACAACTGTAGAAACTGAACCCGCTACAACTTGAATCAGCGCGTCCCCTTTTCCTTTTAACGTGACAAGTCCTTCTTGGGAAACTGTTGCCAGTTCCTCATCCAGTGAGAGAAATTCCACTCCCGCATCACTTTCCTCAGAACTCCCTGCTGACACAAAGCCGGTGCCTTTAATTTCTCCTTCCTTATCTTCTTGTCCATCGAGCAGGAAGGCATCTAATTCATCTAGGTCATTGATAGAGGTCCCGTCGGACATAATCGCCTTAAGTTCAACTGTATACCTATCACCAATTTGCATAATTTCATTTGGCTGATCTGCTTCTATCCGAACAATGCTCGGCTCTTTCGCTTCTGTATCGCTTGATACGTTTACCCCAACGAGTGACCTAACTCCCTCACTCTCAATAAATGCGTTGGTAGTCCCAGAAGTATTTGCTGTAATTGTCACGCCGTCTTTCATTCTTCTGATGGAAGCAATTCTTCTATCTTCACTTTCCACTTTCACATTCATAAATTCTGCGCCGGTAATTGTGCTTCCATCACTCAGCATTCCGGTTAATTGTATACGTTTGCTTGTTAGATCTTCGGAATCAATGCCTTTTTCTTCGTATTGCAAAGTAACGGGGCGATACGGATCAAAAGGGGCAATCCAAGAACCGAAAACGCCAACAAGCACGATGAAAGCTACAATGATAAATGCGACAAAAGCAAATCGCTGTTTGATGAATTTATGAAGAAACACCTTGAAAGGAGAATACGAGGTGTGCATTTTTTTGCTCATAGATTTGTGTCTCCTTTACTATTAATCGTATCTAATTTGAGGGTTCAAAAATCCGTAACTAATATCTACTAATAGATTGACTACCAGAAACTGAAAAGAGAACAGTAAAATCAGTGCTTGAATGACCGGATAATCCCTCGCTAGAATGGAGTCAACAAGGTATGATCCCAGTCCAGGCCAAGCAAATACTTGTTCCACTACTACAGCTCCCCCAATGAGGAATCCAAACTGAAGACCAGTCATGGTCACAACTGGGATGAGTGCGTTTCTTAGCACATGACTCCACACTACAACCGATTCTTTCTGACCTTTTGCTCTGGCAGTCCTGACATAGTCCTCACGCATTACCTCAAGTACACTTGACCTTGTAAATCTTACGATGGTAGCCGCTACCCCAAATCCTAAGGTGATGGACGGGAGGAAAATGTGAGCGAATGTTCCGCTTCCACTTGTTGGAAACCAACCCAGTTGCACCGCGAATATCTGCATAACCATCAAGCCGAACCAAAATTCAGGCACACTTAGAGCAGTAATCGCAGATACCATTCCAAGTCTGTCCCAAACCGTATTTCTTTTGGTAGCAGAAATAATCCCCACAAAAATTCCAATAAGGATTGCCCAGAACATCGCAAGCATCGTCAAAGTAAATGTAAAACCAAAACGCCTCATGATCTCAGATGACACTTCCGTTTTTGTCCTGTAAGAGGAACCGAAGTCCCCTTGTATCAACATGTTGTACATATAAGTTCCATACTGGACTATAAGCGGTTGATCAAACCCTTCCTTCGCTCTCAATGTTTGATATGTTTCCTGATCCAATTCCGCTCCGTACATGATGCGTATAGGGTCCCCAGGAGTTAAGTGAACAAATAGGAAAGCAATAATTGTAATGATAAGTAGAATTGGAATCATGCCAATAATTCTTCTGACTGCAAACTGAATCATACGGTTCACCTCTCATATAAAGAGTAGACTCATAGGTTTCTCAGTTCCTATGAGTCCATTTTCTATTATTGTTTTTCTACTAAATTAAGATGTACTCCCCCTGAAGGCAGAACATAGATTCCATTGACATCTTTTCCTTTTGCAATGATGGTATCCGGAATATGCAAGAACACCCAAGGAGCATCCTCATAGATTTTCATTTGTATATCAGCGTAGATAGATAAAGCTTGATCCTGATCTGGAGTACGAAGCGCATCGTCAAACAGACCGTCTAACTCCTCATTGATATAAAAGCCGGAGTTATTGAAGTTAGGAGGCACACGATCAGAAGCAAAGTTTGGTCGTAGTCCATAATCTGCCTCACCTGTTCCTGGTGACCAGCGTCCGATCCAAAGATCCGTTTCCTCGCCAGCATCCAACATTTCAAACAACGTACCGCTTTCAAATGCCTGTACTTCCACGTCAATGCCAATCTCTTTCAATTGAATTGCGACATACTCTGCAACAGAAACGAATTCCGTTGTGTTTCTTGTCCACAAAGTTGCTTTGAATCCTTCTTCCATTCCTGCTTCTTTTAGTAATTCTTTTGCGAGTTCCTTGTCATGCTCATACACACTTTGTCCTGCATATCCATAAACGGCAGGAGCAATAGCGGAATCGGCCACTTGTGCGTATCCATCAGCAATTTGCGCGATAAGCCCATCCTTATCGACAGCATGGTTCATTGCTTGACGAACTTTTAGATCGTTGTATTTTTCTTCTTTAAAATTCATGCCGATATAGAAAACGTTTGTAGATGATCCTACATATAAATCAACGTTCTCTTCCTGTTCTAACTCTTTGGCATTAAGCGTAGGAATCGGGAAAATCACATCCACCTCTCCTGTTTTCAGCTTATTAACACGGGTGCTTGCTTCAACAATCGGCAAGAAGGTGATGCTGTCTACTTTAGGCTCTTCTTGTGCATTCCAATAGTTTTCATTTTTTGTGACAACGATCTGCTCGCTGTCCTTCCACTCTTGAAACTTGAACGGTCCTGTACCGACAGGGTTACGATCAAGATTATAGTCAGGGTCATCCTTTTTCTTTTTCAGTTCTTCTGTTGATTTGAAAGATGCCGAAGAATGCGCCATATAGGATGCCATGGCAGAGTTAGGCTCTTCCGATTTTATTGTAAGGCTGTATTCATCATTTACTGTTACTTCACTGATAAATGAGAAGAATGATGCACGTGCCAAACCATTTTCAGCATCGCGAACAAAGTCTAGATTCTCTTTTGCCACTTCGGCATTGAAATCTGTTCCATCATGAAACTTCACTCCCTGTTGGAGGGTAAAAGTAATCTCTGTTGCGTCTTCGTTAAAGTTGTACTCAGTTGCTAGTACAGGTATAAGGTTCATCTTTTCATCAAAACGAAGGAATCCTTCAAACATGGTGCTTTGAACGGTTGCGGAGTTACCGTCTGTGGAGTTGAATGGGTCCAGGGATGTTGGCTCCGCTTCTATGCCGACTGTTAACTCGCCACTGGCTTCTGCTGCTACTTCTGTATTATTTTCATTTGAGTTTTGGTCTGGCTGAGTATTGGCGTTGTTATTACTGGTTGTGTTCGAACTACACGCTGCAAGAAATAGCAGACAGATAATTAATAAAAACTGCATCATCCATTTTGCTTTACTCTTTTTTCGTAATTGCCTTTGCATACGGTTGATTCTCCCCTTTTTGAATTATGTTTTTACTCTCAAAAGAGGTAGATGCAAGAAGTGTGCCAAAAATGAAATATTCTAAAAACTTTTGTTTAGGGGTGGAGGAGTTGTGAATTTTGGAATGGGGGGTTTTTATGGTTGCTTTTATTGGTTTTTTATTGGGTGTTTTCGGGTTGTGGTTGTGGTTTTTGGTGGTTAATGGTGGAATTGAGCTTGAACTGGAAATCTGGATAGTATGTAAATGGATTTTATATCGCGTGTATGACGACCGCTACCCTGCTTTTTCACCTTCACCGGGCGTCATTCAATAATAAACAACACAAAAAACCACCCCCAACAACCGCTGAGAGTGGCCTTTCCAAAAAACTATTAATAATTCGTCTTCAACTGCGAGAAATCAACAGCCCCGTCTTCCACCAAGTGGCAGGCAGATTGTTGGTTAACGCCTGGAATACCATGTAGCTTTGGTTCTTCCGTGCGGCAACGATCAAATGCATAAGGACAACGCGTATGGAAGCGGCATCCTGCAGGCGGGTCGATTGGAGAAGGAACATCACCTTTTAAAATGATACGTTCTTTCTTCTTGCCAAGGTCCGTACTAGGAATCGCAGATAATAATGCTTTTGTGTATGGATGCTGAGGATTAGCAAAAAGCGCGTCTTTATCAGCAATCTCCACAATTTTACCTAAATACATAACAATGATTCTATCAGATATATGACGTACAACCCCTAGGTCATGAGAGATAAATAGATACGTAAGATTAAATTCACGCTGTAATCTTTTAAGCAAATTCAATACCTGTGCTTGAATCGAAACGTCCAATGCAGATACCGCTTCATCACATACAATCAGTTTTGGATCAACAGATAACGCGCGGGCAATACCGATACGTTGACGTTGACCTCCACTGAACTCATGTGGATGGCGGTCAACCTGATGGGCACCGATTCCAACCGTTTCAAGCAAATCGACAATTTTTTTGCGGCGGTCTTTTCGAGGAACAACGTTTTGAATTTCCAATGCTTCCTCTAAAATCTGGCTCACTGTTTGACGAGGGTTTAAAGATGCATATGGATCTTGGAAAATGATTTGCAGATCTTTACGCTTCTTTCTCATCTGGGACTTGCTCAGACCAAGTAAATCCTCCCCTTGGAAGCTTACTTCTCCGGAATATGGATTATCAAGACGAAGGATCGCACGGCCTGTCGTGGATTTACCGCAACCGGATTCTCCAACGATACTGACCGTTTCCCCTTCTTTCACAGAAAAACTGATGTCGTCTACTGCTTTGACGTGGTTAACCGTTCTTCCAAAGATTCCGCCTTTAATAGGAAAGTATTGTTTAAGGTTTTTTACTTCTAATAATGTTTGATTACTCATGGCTAGCAGCAACCTCCTCATCTTCCCACTTATCTGTATAGATCCAGCAGCGAACTTGATCGCCGTCTTCTGTTTCCTTCAAGTCTGGCAAACTGCTGCGGCAAATGTCCTTTGCATGTGGACAACGAGGTGCAAAACGGCAGCCTTGTGGCAGGTTGAAAGGACTTGGCACTGACCCATCAATTACAGAGAGGTCCCCTTCCACATCCTGATCATGTTTAGGTACAGAGTTTAATAGACCGACCGTGTACGGATGTTTCGGGCTGGAGAAAATGGTTTGAACATCTGCATATTCTACCACTTTTCCACAGTACATTACAGCAACCTTGTCACACATCTCTGCGACTACACCAAGGTCATGGGTAATCAGCATTAACGACGTCCCAAGTTCCTCTTGTAATTTTTTCATTAGATCCAGAATCTGCGCTTGAATGGTTACATCCAATGCTGTTGTCGGCTCATCGGCAATCAACAATTCCGGGTTACAGGCAAGCGCAATCGCGATCATGACACGTTGACGCATACCGCCTGAAAGTTCAAATGGATATTGTTTCGCACGCTTTTCAGGAGATGGTATACCAACTAAACGAAGCATATCCACCGCTTTCACCCAAGCAGCTTTGCGACCAAGCTTTTGGTGAATACGAACAGATTCTGCAATCTGCTCTCCACAGGTCAATGTAGGATTCAATGATGTCATCGGTTCTTGGAATATCATCGATACGTTGTTTCCACGAATTTGCATCATCTGTTTTTTCGTCTTATCTAAAAGGTTTTCCCCTTTGAAAATAACTTCTCCCCCTACCACTCTACCAACAGGTTCCTGAAGCAGACGTAAAATGGATAGAGATGTGATACTTTTACCGGATCCGGACTCCCCTACAATACCAAGGGTCTTCCCTTTTTCAATGGAAAAGTCTACCCCGTCAACAGCTTTTACTTCTCCTTCATCTGTAAAGAAGGAAGTGCGTAACCCTTTTACTTCTAATATTTTATCGTTCTTTGAAGTTTTCATTTTCTTCACCGTCCTTTTAGTTAAGGTCTATACGTTTGTTAATTAAACGGTATGTGATATCCACCAGGAAGTTTACAAATACGAACAAAATCGTACAAACAAGAATTGTTCCTTGAACCATTGGGAAGTCACGCATTGTAATGGAACTGATAATCAAACGTCCAAGTCCATTTATCGCAAAAACTGTCTCGGTAATAACCGCTCCGCCAAGCAAACCACCGAATTGTAAACCTACAACCGTTACAACCGGTATTAACGCATTGCGCAGTGCATGTTTATAAATAACCAACTTATCACTAACACCTTTAGCATAAGCTGTACGGATATAATCCTGATCTATAACGTCCAACATACTTGAACGAGTCATACGAGCAATAATGGCTGCTCCACCAGTTCCAAGTGTTATAACAGGTAAAACCATCTGCTTCCAATCATTTCCCCACCCTGCTACAGGAAGGACCCCTAAATTAACAGAGAAGAAATAAATGAGCATGATTCCTAGCCAGAAGTTAGGCATGGAAATACCAAACAGCGCTACAATCATTAAGGAAGTATCTGCAAATGTGTATTTTCTAGTTGCGGATACAATACCTGCAATCAATCCAAGAATAACGGAAAGAATAGTTCCCCATATCGCCAGTTCCACTGTTATCCAAAACCTGCTTGTGAAAATTTCTGAAGTAACATCACGATTCGTACGGATGGAAGTTCCTAAATCTCCTTGAATTGCATTCCCTATATAACTGAAATACTGAACATACAACGGATCATTTAATCCCAATTTCTCACGCATTGCTTCAATTTGTTCCGGGTTAGCCTGTTCACCGGCCATAATTTGAGCTGCATCCCCAGGAATCAAGTGCATCATCATAAATACTGCCAACGTTACACCAAACATAACCGGTATCGTTTGGAAAAGTCTTCGAATGATATATATAAACATGTTAGTTCACCTTCTTCTCCATTATTTTTTCGCTTTCGGATCTAACGCATCTCGAAGTCCGTCACCCATCAAGTTGAATCCGATAACCACCAACAAGATAACAAGTCCAGGGAATAGTGTAATATGAGGAGCCTGCGCAATATAAGAACGCCCTTGACTCAACATCGCACCCCATTCTGCTGTAGGTGGTCTTGTTCCCATGCCTAAGAAGGACAGGGCACTCGCTGTAATAATGGCAGAAGCAATATATAGCGTTGCTTGTACAATAATTGGTGACATAATATTCGGTAAAATGTGTTTAAAAATAATTCTGAAATCTTTTGCTCCCATTGCTTTGATTGCATCAATGTATTCCAATTTCCGAACACTTAGAGTGGAACCGCGGACAATCCTTGCAAAAGACGGGACTGCATAAAAGGCAACAGCAATAATAACGTTCTGTGTGCTTGCGCCAAGAACACTTACGATAGCCAAAGCAAGAAGGATTCCCGGGAAAGCCAATAAAACATCACAAATTCTCATAATCAGGGAATCAATCCATCTACCGTAGTATCCAGATACAATTCCAAGGGTTACCCCGACAATTGCACCTAATAGAGTAGATACAAACCCGATTCCCAATGAAACTCTTGCACCGTATAGCAGACGACTGAAAATGTCACGTCCAACATCATCCGTACCTAAGTAATTTTCGGCAGAAGGTCCTTGCAACTTATTCATAACATTGGTTGTATTCGGATCATGGGTAGCAAGTAATGGGGCAAATATCCCCATCAAAATAACAAATATAATAATAAAGGCGCCAGCCATGGCAGCTTTATTTTTTGCCAGTTTCTTATAGAATGTTTTCCAACGAACCGACTTCGTATTTTCTATACTAACTGGAACTCCTGCTGTCGTTTGTGGTTGTGGTTGATCCATACGCTCTTCTCATCCCTTCATCTCTTTGTAACAAACTTAATATTTCTAAATATTCAACATAACTAGATTCTATAATAGCTATTAATTCGTAATATTACAATAGTTTTAAAGAGTCTTAGCATACTTAATTTTTCGATTAATAGATTTTTTAACTAGATTTACCTTTCATTATATGCATGAAAAAATTAACAAAAACGTAATATTAACTCATTTTTTTACTGAAATTATTACAAAAATAATAAATTTGTTAAAATTTCTTGTAAAACAACTCTTGTGAATTTTCAGTTTTTGAATTATGATAATAAACAATCGTGGCTTATCCATTGATTACAATCTTGTAACAAAAAACAAATCTTCAGGGGGGTAATTTTACATGAAAGCAAAAAAGAATGTGTTTTTCTTGCTTCTGCTTTCACTTATGCTAGTTCTTTCAGCATGTAGTGGCGGTAACAGCAGCACACCAACAAACGGAAACACTAATGCCGGATCAGGCGATGGTGAAGAAGTTGCAGGACAAGAAGGCGGAGAATTAGTATACGTTGTTCCATCTGATGCTCCTACACTTGACCCACACGGAATGAACGATACTGCAACAACTAACGTAACAACTCAATTATTCGACCGTTTAACTGCATATGAAGCAGACGGAACTGTCATTCCTTCTTTAGCTGAATCTTGGGAAGCTGTAGATGAAACTACTTGGGAATTCAAACTTCGCGATGACGTTAAATTCCATGATGGAACTGATTTCACTGCAGATGCTGTTAAAATGACGATCGAGCGTATCATCGATCCTGAATTTGCATCTCCACGTGCAGTAGTACTTAACATGATCACAGAAGTAATCGTTGTAGACGACCACACGGTACAATTCAAAACAGAAAAGCCTTTCGCTCCACTACCAGCCCACTTAGCACATAACGCTGGTTCTATCATTGCTCCTTCTGCTATTGAAGAAGAAAACAACGGTGGTAAAAAAGTAGACGAAAACCCAGTAGGTACTGGTCCATTCGTATTTGGATCTTGGAACCGCGGTGCTGAAATCGTTTTAAACAAAAACGAAAACTACTGGAACGGAGCTCCTGCTCTTGATTCCGTTAAATTCGTAGTAAATGCTGAGCAGTCTACTCGTGTAGCACAACTTGAAGCTGGTGAAGCTCACGTTATCCAAGTTGGTGCTTCTGATGTTGCTCGTGTAGAAGGTATGGAAAGTGCTGGAATCGAGTTAACTCGTGTTCGCGGTACTCGTATGGACTACTTAGGATTCAACATGGAAAAAGAACCTTTCAATATTAAAGAAGTACGTCAAGCTATCTCCATGGCTATCAACAAAAACGATATCGTTGACGGTATCCTTGACGGTCAAGGTGTACCTGCTGTAGGACCTCTTGCTCCTACAGTTGTTGGTAACTACCAAGATCTTGAGCCACTTGGTTATGATGTAGAAGCTGCTAAAGCACTACTTGCTGAAGCTGGTTTCGAAGATGGATTTGAAACTACATTATTTGTAAACGAAGGATCTAAAGAGCGTGCGGATATCGCATTACTTGCTCAAGATCAATTAAGCAAAATCGGAATCAAAGTAAATATCGAAACAATCGAATGGGGTGCTTTCCTAGAGAAAACTGGTGCTGGTGAGCACGAACTTTTCATCTTAGGTTGGACTACTGTAACAGCTGACGCTGACTACGGTTTATACGCTTTATTCCACTCTTCTGCTTTCGGTGCTCCTGGTAACCGTTCATTCTACGCAAACGACCGCGTGGATGAGTTACTTGACCTAGCTCGTTCTGAGACTGATCAAGCGAAGCGTGACGAAGCTTACAAAGAGATCTCTGAGATCCTTGTAGACGAAGCTCCAATGGTTTACTTGCAACATCCTGACTTCATTTATGGAACAAACGGTGCTAACGGTCTATTCGTAGACTTCAGTGGTACTCCTTACTTCCACGGTGTGAAGCTTAACTAATTAAAATGACCCCCGACTAGCGATAGTCGGGGGTTTTTCATGTTAAAGTGGTATCTTGAAATTTGTAAGTTTTATAGCTGTTGATTGGAGCAAAAGGCGAAGACTCCTGAGGGAGGTAGCGCTAGGTGGAGACCCCGCAGGCGGAGCCGAGGAGGCTCTCGTCAGCCCCTAGGAAAGTGGAGCCATTTGCGGAAATCAACAGCGGTGTATGCTCAGCAATAAAAAAAAGAAACTAGCTGTTTTCACTAGTTTCCATTGGTAACTTAATAGTAAAAATGCTTCCTTTTCCTACCTCACTTGTGACTTCAATTTTCCCTTGCAACAATTCAATAATTTGAAAAGAGATCGTCAAACCAATGCCGGTCCCCTTATCCTTAGTAGAATAAAAAGGTGTTCCCAATCTTTCCACCTGTTGCGGCGTCATCCCCACACCATTATCCCTGATTTCTATTAAAACCATTCCTTTGAAGCTAAAAGCCTTAACAGTCACCGTACCATCCTTATCAATGGCTTCAATACCATTTTTGATCAAGTTAATCAGTACCTGCTTCATCTCATCCTTATTTGCCTTAATATACAATTCACCCTCTATTTCCTGACGAATGTTCGTATTATTAAGCGCCGTATATGTGGACATGAGCTGGATAACATGTTCTAACTCCTTAGATACATTAATCTTATCCATCCCCTGCTTATTAGGCTTGGCGAGTGATAGATAGTCCTGAATAATGGATTGTGCCCGGTCTAACTCCTCAATCGAGATATCAATATATCTTTTTTGGGAACCATTTAAATTATCATCTTGACTCATCAACTGAAGAAAGCCACGGGTAGATGTCATTGGATTCCTGACTTCATGTGCCACCGATGCTGCAAGCTCACTTACCACTTTAAGCTTCTCTGAACGTTGCAATTCATGCTGCAATTGCATCTGCATATTCAAATTTTCAATAATCATAATAGCCGTTACTAAAGAAATCCAGGTTATGATGGAAACAAGCACATTTAAGAAAATCTCCTTTTCCTCATTCAGGTATAATAATCGGATAGCCCTGGTCGATGTAATCAGCAAAAGTAAGAAGGAAATGATAGAGATTTTCTTTTTTAAGCTTAAACTTGAATATCTATTCCTAAATAATATCAGGAGTGTTGCTAGTATAAAGTAATTTATCACCATAGCAATTATATTGCTGTCACCGATCATGTATAAATAATAAAGCATGGACACCACGACGATAGCCCCTGTTACTAATCCACCATACAAAAATGACAAAATGACAGGTATCAGCTTTTGATCATAATTAGAACCCTCTGTTACTTCGATTGGAAAAGACATCGTACAAATGACCATGACCAACATAATAAACAAAAATCTATAATTAACTTTTTTTGTTAAGACCAATGCGCCTTTATTTAAAAACTGATAATAAAATAAAATTGGAAACAAAATAATTAAAACATGATATAAAACATGCCCAACATTTTCAAACATACCAACGCCCCTACCAACAAGAAATCACTATTTTCTCATAGTTAATACTTCGCTTTTTACCCCATCTATTCCTCCTTTTGTCCCAAAAGAAAAACCAGCCCCTCGGCTGGTTTTAGTTAAGCAAACTTTTTATTTTGCTCCTTTTTGAAAAACTCCCTCATCGCATGGAAGACATCTGGTTTTTGCTTCAAAATGTAATGCCTGAACTTCTCGTCACTAACATTCTTATAAGCCGACATTAGTGTGGAATGCCTGTTATACTGGTTGACTTCCCCGTACCCAAACATATTGGAAACTTTCATCAGTTCCGCTACCAATTTTACACAACGCTGATTGTCAGAAGTCAAGTTATCGCCATCGGAAAAGTGGAAAGGATAAATATTGAAACGAGTAGGATTGTACTTTGTGTCGATTAGCTCCAGTGCCTTACGGTAAGCAGATGAACAAATCGTCCCACCACTTTCCCCTTTAGAAAAGAAATCCTCTTCACTGACCACCTTCGCCTCTGTATGATGGGCAATAAATTCAATATCCACCGTCTCATATTTCGTTCGAAGGAATCTTGTCATCCAGAAGAAAAAGCTTCGTGCCATATATTTTTCCCACATGCCCATTGATCCGCTCGTATCCATCATCATCAAAACAACTGCTTTGGAATCCGGCTTCACCACTTCATTCCAAGTTTTAAACTTAAGATCTTCTTGATAGATTGGATGGAAGCTTGCCGTACCTGTCATCGCGTTCCGCTTATAGGCGGACATCATCGTACGTTTTTTATCTATATTCCCCATAAGACCTGTGCGTCTGATATCATTAAATTCATAGTGCTCAATGATATTCTCATCTCGCTCTTTTTGCTGCAAGTTCGGCAGCTCAAGCTGGTTGAAAAGTGCCGCTTCAAGATCCATTAAGGACACTTCAGCCTCATAATAGTCCTCTCCAGCCTGATCACCCGCTCCTTGCCCCTTACCTGGACCCTTCTGCTGACCTGACCCGTCCCTGGCAACAACATCCCCTACCTGACTGTCTCCATCTCCTTGGCCAACATGCTTGTTTTTGTCATAATTATAACGAATTCTGTACTCATCTAGAGACCTAATTGGGATCTTAACGACCTCTCTGCCATTGGACATTACAATGTTTTCTTCAGTAATAAGATCTGGTAAG
The DNA here is from genome assembly GCF_000175075.1 of Bacillus sp. m3-13. Classification (NCBI taxonomy): domain Bacteria; kingdom Bacillati; phylum Bacillota; class Bacilli; order Caryophanales; family Bacillaceae; genus Bacillus; species Bacillus sp. m3-13. Next base: position 10,279 of record NZ_ACPC01000044.1, on the reverse strand, counting down.
TTATTTTTGATAGCCTCCTGGACCTTTTCCTGATGGCGTTTTTGGTCGTCGTGGCCTTTTCGATGGAGGGACCAATCCTCTTTGGACACTATAAAATTCGTATCATCTGACATTGTCATCGATATCCCTCCCTATTTAATTCTTACGTTTCTTGGAACCTTTTCATCACTATTTTCATAAAATATCTTGGTGAAATTTAATGAATCCAACCTTTGTGACAATTAGGGTTGGTTACTCTATCCTATGCACATATCTCAAATAATTGACAGATTATTTGGATAATTAGGCTCGCATTTCTATAAATGAGACAAGCGTGTAATCGATTGTTAGTAATAATAATCTTATGCTGATAGATGGTCGTACTATACGATGAATATCTATATATACAACAAAAAAACCTCCCAAAATTACTGGAAGGTATGATTATTCTTTTTCATTTTCCGAGTTGTTATTATGCTGCTTAGGACTGCGCTCTCTGTCGGTTTTATTTTCCTTCAGCTGCTCCATTTCCTTTGCCAGCTTTTCCATTTCTTTTTCATTTGGTGCCATTGTATTTTCATAGGTTTTTTCTTTACTCATTGTAATCACCTCTTACTAATAATTTCCCCTTATTTTGAATTTACAAACCTATAATGGAAAAAAGCAGCGGGAATGATCACCGCTGCCAACCTGTTACCTATTTAATAAACTACCTACATACCTTAATAGATCATTGGCTGAAGTGGAGTTATAGCCATGTTCATCAATCAAGCGGGCCACCACTTCATTTATTTTCTTCAGCTGAGTTTCATCCGGAGTTTTGGAAGAAGTCGTGATCTTCACTACATCCTTCAGATCTGCAAACAGCTTCTTCTGGATTGCTTCCCTTAAGCGCTCATGGGAGTTGTAGTCAAATCGCTTCCCTTTCCGCGCATAAGCAGAAATTCTGATAAGGATCTCTTCGCGGAATGCCTTCTTCGCGTTTTCAGAAATACCAATCTGCTCCTCAATGGAACGCATCAATTTCTCATCCGCACTCATCTCTTCCCCAGTAAGAGGATCTCTGAGTTTCGCCTTATTACAATATGCCTCGACATTATCCAGATAGTTATCCATCAATGTCTTCGCAGACTCTTCATACGAATACACAAATGCTTTCTGAACTTCTTTCTTGGCAATATTATCATATTCTTTTCTCGCTACAGAAATAAAGTTTAAGAATCTCTCTCTATCTTCATTAGATATAGAAGCATGCTGATCCAGCCCTTCTTTTAAAGAACGCAGTACATCAAGCGCATTAATGGACGGAATTTCTTTGCGAATAATGGTGGACGAAATACGGTTGATCACATAACGTGGATCAATTCCGCTCATCCCTTCATCCGCATACTCTTTCTTGAGTTCTTGAACATCCACAGAGTTAAAGCCTTCCACAGATTCCCCATCATACAAGCGCATTTTCTTCACAAGATCAATATCGCCACGTTTGGCCTCTTTCAATCTGGTGAGAATCGTAAACATCGCAGCAACCCTAAGCGTATGCGGCGCAATATGGACATTTGCCACATCACTCTCATTGATCATCTTTTCATAAATTCTCTCTTCCTCAGAAAGTCTTAAGTTATATGGAACCGGCATCACGATAATACGCGAATGCAAGGCTTCATTCTTTTTATTAGAGATGAAAGAGCGATACTCCGTTTCATTCGTATGCGCGACAATGAGCTCATCCGCACTGATCAACGCGAATCGTCCTGCTTTAAAGTTCCCTTCCTGCGTCAAGGATAATAGATGCCACAAGAACTTCTCATCACATTTCAGCATCTCCTGGAACTCCATCATCCCGCGGTTCGCCTTGTTCAGCTCCCCGTCAAAACGATATGCACGTGGATCAGACTCAGAACCGAACTCTGCAATCGTCGAGAAGTCGATGCTTCCGGTCAAGTCAGCAATATCCTGTGATTTCGGATCAGATGGACTGAATGTTCCAATCCCGACACGCTGATTTTCTGATAGGAAAATACGCTCCACCAGCACATCTTCAATCCTGCCCCCATATTCTTTTTCAAGCCTCATCATATTTAACGGAGACAAATTCCCTTCAATCCTCACACCATACTCATTGTAAAAATCCTCTCGCAAATGGTGCGGAATTAAATGTAGCGGATCCTCATGCATCGGGCAACCCTTAATGGCATAAACCGCTCCTCTATCAGTGTGTGTGTACTGCTCAAGTCCGCGTTTAAGGATGGTGACGAGCGTGGATTTCCCTCCACTGACCGGTCCCATTAATAATAAGATCCTCTTTCTAACATCCAATCTTTTCGCAGCAGGATGGAAATACTCCTCTACCAACCGCTCCAACGCTTCTTCTAAACCAAAAAGGGCATTGCTAAAGAAATTATACTTCCGCTGCCCATTGACCTCTTCTACCCCAGCATCTTTAATCATATTGTAAACCCGTGAATGTGCGGATTGAGCTACCCATGGTTCTTCTTTCAAAATCTCCAAGTACTGCCCGAAGGTTCCTTCCCACTTCAGCCTCTGTTCTTCTTCCCGATACTTTTCAATTTTACGTAAAATATCCATAAGGACCTCCCCTTTTATTACAGCTTCAAGAGTCGTGATTGCGTGATTAATATAATCTATGCGCTGTGGGAGTGAAACATGCTTTTTTTAAAAGTTTGTACGTATATAAATGAATGTTAGATTTCCCCCTGTTGCCTGAAGTGCAAGGTGTGAGACTCCGGAGAGAGGTAGCGGTAGGTTGAGACCCCACAGGCGTAGCCGAGGAGGCTCAAGCACCGCCCCTCGGAAAGCGAACACCTGGAACGGAAGGCAACAGGGAGTTAAAAATAACACTGTCAAAAATTATCCACAGATTTCATTCACATAACTCGTCCATTGGGCTATAATATAGATAGTATGCTTACATGAACTAAACCTACATAAGGAGGAACCAAACATGGGTACATCTGGATTCTTAATCTTAGGCGTATGTATTGCATTCCTTACAGCTATCTTCACTGCTGGCTATAACGAGCGCCCAGGCACACGCAAAAAGTAAATCGCATAAATAAAGAAGCCCTCCATCTTTCAACTTTTGCTTGAAAGGTAGAGGGCTTCTCTTTATACTTCCGGAAACTCTATAGAAAGATTCGGATAATCTTGTTGACGTAATGCTTCATATATTAATATTGCTGCCGTATTGGACAAATTCAACGACCTTACATTCTTCGTCATTGGCAAACGCAAACACTGATCCAAGTTACTCTGAATCAAATCTTTTGGTAAACCGGTCGTCTCTCTTCCAAACACAAAGAAATAGTCCTTATCCAATTTGCTGTAATCAAATGAAGTATGCGGCTTCATTCCAAACTTCGTAATATAGAAGAATTCCGCTTCTTTATTTTTCTCAAACAACTCATCCAACGAATCATAATAAACCACATTCACAAATTCCCAATAATCAAGCCCTGCACGCTTCAACATCTTATCGTCCGTCGAAAAGCCAAGCGGTCTGATCAAATGCAATGTTGTGTTCGTAGCTGCACAAGTTCTAGCAATATTTCCTGTATTAGCTGGAATCTCTGGCTGATATAATACCACATGTAATCCCACAATCGTCACCTCGTATTTCTTTCACTTTCATCCTATACAACAATACCTTTTTATCGCATTGGAATCAAGTATCTACTAACGGTCTAAGACGTGGAAAAATTTATATTTAATATTCGGGGTATACGCGGTGGAATCTTCATATTTCCAATACCTCATCCGCGAGTTATACGTGTTCGCGTTCACTAATGGCTCCCCATTCTCATCCTTTGCAACAACAATCGTATTATGGTCAAAGCGACCATCTCCCTCAAAATCATAACAAATCACATCACCAGGCATCAGTTGCGACACATTGCTTACTTCTTTCGCTTTCAGACCTTGCTTCGCGCTTGGCAAATACCACCTGAGGGCATGCGCCACTGCCCACGTATAACTCCAATCATTATTACGCATCCACCAACCACCAGATTTCTTCGGATACCCAACCATCGGCGCCCCACCAGCATATAAACACTGAGAAATATAATTTGTACAATTTACCTCAAACTTTTTAAACTGAGGATTATGCCTGTTCCAATATTGCTCCGCATACCTGACTGCTTCCACCCGACTATATTTAAAACGCAATGGCTCCTGTTCTTCCTCCTCTTGTGGAGGAAGAAACCGAGGTGAAGTCCGATCCCCCTCATCCTGAATGGAAAAATCTTGTATAAGTTCACCATCCATCCATTCAGAATAACGCTGATCTGCTTCTTCCTCTAGATACAACTTCTCTCTTTGCTTTATTAAATACCGAACGTGAATCTCATAAAAAACAGTGGCCTCCCGCTGCTGTTCATCCTCATGAATCGAATGAATCCTCGCCGTCGCACTGCACTTAACTATTTCCGCTCCCCTGCGTTTATGTGCATCTTGTTTTCGTTTTATGGTGATATCGTTCATAATTGCTCTACTAGTTTGTTTGCTTTTGAAAACATAAGTATCAAGGCGGTTCTGAATATGTTCTTTCAGCTTATCTCTCATGGGCTTGCCCCTTCCTCTGGGTAATGTTCCTTGTAGATATGTTTATGTGAGGAGCTTGGGAAATGTGTGAGAGATTTTGTTTTGTTTTTTGGGAAGTGGTTTGGGATTTGGGGTTGGGTTTTGTTAGAAGGTTTTGGGTAGCTAGGGGTTGGGGTTAGATCTTTGTTAGAAGGTTTTGGGTAACTAGGGGTTGGGGTTGGATCTTTGTTAGAAGGTTTTTGGGTAACTAGGGGTTGGGGTTGGATCTTTGTTAGAAGGTTTTTGGGTAACTAGGGGTTGGGGTTGAATCTTTGTTAGAAGGTTTTTGGGTAACTAGGGGTTGGGGTTGGATCTGTGTTAGAAGGTTTTTGGGTAACTAGGGGTTTGCTCCGAAGCATTTGTCTCGTACTAGGACAATGTTTCCCTTTTTTCAATGGGTGAGGGAGTCATTCAGCTCGTACGAGGACAATGTTTCCCACTTTTCACTGGCTGAGGGAGTTATTCAGCTCGTACGAGGACAATGTTTCCCACTTTTCACTGGCTGAGGGAGTCATTCATTTCATACGAGGACAATGTTCTATACTTTCCTCTTGCAGAGGGAGTCATTCGGCTCATACGAAGACAATGTTTCCACCTTTTGGCTAACCCCTGGAGTCACCAAATTTTAAATTATCAAGCTTTTATATCAGTTCTTATTAATCTTTGCGTATCCTTTACATAATTAGCCGATTTTCCATATCCAATTAATGAAAAGTTAATTTGCAAAACCCTTTGAATTACTTTCTTAGAAACAGTTTCCCCAATCCAATCATGAATGATCTTTGTAGAGATTTTTATTTGTGGAAACAAACTACGACACTCATTTATAGACCTTAACAAAGCCGTATCCAAAGCTTCCTTACTTCCACAACTTTCACACTCAATCATTCTATAATGATGGCGAACCCCCATCCCCCTACACCCAACACAAACAATCCCCTTCCGCAACTCCTCATACCTATACTCGGGCATCCGTTCATAGGGGGACTTCTCGATATGCAATTCGCACAACTTCTCAGCCAAACGAGAGTGCCGTGCATGTAACTTTCCTGAACTAGCAGATTGCTTCAATATTTTCTTAGAAAACCGATTTAACTGGGACCAGAACACAATAGGTAATTTAGGTGAGCAATTAAAAAGGGTAAACTCGGGGTTAATAAATATGAGGGTAGATTCTATGGGGAGTTGATATCCGAGGCTTCTGAGGAGTTGTCTTAACGCGGATTCGCATCGTTGCATTTGTGATAAGGGATCTTTAATTTCTTTACTGCCGGAATACCACCTGTCTTTTTCAAGTAAGAAATCCCCTTCAAAATTCTTCACTTCAAACAAATACACCCTATCCCCGCCAATTACAAGGGAGTCAATTTGAAACAAACTGCCTGCATGCTCTAGCAAGAGATCATTCACCACAATCCACTCCCCATCCAAACTAGAAAACCATTTATCGAACAGCACCTCTCCTTGGTAACCTTTTTCCAAATTCCAAAATCGACTATCATCCAATAATCCGCCGCGGGCCTTCAGCATCCTTAATAACATAAGCTCCTCTGACTCCATACGCTCCTTCAACATAAAACTCATCCACAACTCTCCCATCACAAAAAAATTTAAAAGCAGGCAAACCTAATTACCTACTTTTAATCCAAAACCCAATACTCACTCGTCCCTCCATGAACCTGTAGAAACATTTCGCTAATCGACGCAAGCATTTTTTCACATTCCCCCCTAAGCATAGATGGCTTAAAATACACAACATGCAACGCAGAAGTGCTTTCCTCTGATACGGCTGTCCTACGACTATCAACAAAGGGACTTCCAAAAGGACCTTCACCATCACGAGTGTGAAGCATCTTAGATAGCTTAATTTCCCGTCCATTCAAACCCTCATAGCTTACTGTTTCATCTCCCACTGCAATCGATACATCGCCGATAACCTTGTCAGCATCATAAATTCCAAATGGTATTTCATATTTCATCGAAAAAAAGTTGTTCAAATCCACAGCGGAATTAAATGGCTCTAGGAATTGTCCTTTTTTCACCCTACGGTACAACGCCTCAATGGCTGGGCGATATCTAGATGGATCTGTCCCTGTTTCCTTGAATACAGAACGCCACTCAGCGACCCCAGGAATAACTTTCATATCCTTATCTTCTAAATCTAAGTGAAGCGATTCTTGGAAAAGACGTATTCTTCCTTTTAACATTTGAGGTGATGCTCCCACTATAATATCTTTATAATGAATAATGCCGTATTTTGAAGACGGTAGCTTACTTTTAACGTCATCCCTAACTGTCACTTTCACAACAAACACCCTTTCATTTCATTAATATGGTAATTGTATCATATACCTTTTAGCTCCAGCTTGCATTTTGGATATAATTAGATATATCAAACAAAATAATACTTCCTAAAAATATGTTAAAATATAGGTTGGCTGAAAAACAATAAAGGAGGTGTTCACATTGAATGAGGAAAACATCAAACTAAAAGAAGAATTAATCGCCTATAGTAAACAAATAGGAATTGATAAGATTGGATTTGCAAGCGCTGGAGTGTTTACTGGTCTTAAAGAAAGGCTAATCACTCAACAGGAGCTTAACTATCAATCAGGGTTTGAGGAACCAGATATTAAAAAACGTACTAACCCTGAGCTCATAGTGCCAAAAGCGAAAAGCATTATTGCCATTGCTCTTGCATATCCCTCCAAAATGAAAGACGCCCCAAGAAGCACTCGTGAAGAGCGACGAGGGATATTTTGCCGCGCTTCATGGGGAGTGGACTATCATGATATTTTACGAGAGAAACTCAGATTGTTAGAAGCGTTCATAAAAGAAAAACGTCCAGACGCTCTAATGAAATCCATGGTAGATACCGGGGAACTAAGTGACAGAGCAGTTGCTGAACGTGCTGGTATCGGTTGGAGCGGAAAGAACTGTGCCATTATAACGCCTGAATTTGGTTCCTATGTGTATTTGGGTGAAATGATTACTACATTACCCTTTGAACCAGATACGCCTCTAGAAGATAACTGTGGAACCTGTAATAAATGTGTGGAAGTCTGTCCGACAGGGGCACTCGTTCAAGGTGGACAACTCGATTCCAATAAATGCATTGCCTTCCTAACACAAACAAAAGGTTTCCTTGCAGAAGAATACCGAACAAAATTAGGAAACAGGCTCTATGGTTGTGATACCTGCCAGACAGTGTGTCCTGAAAATAAAGGTAAAGACTTTCATCTACATCCTGAAATGGAGCCTGATCCAGAAATCGTAAAACCGAAGCTAAAACCTCTCCTGACCATCTCCAACAGAGAATTCAAAGAGAACTTTGGTAAGATCTCCGGCTCCTGGCGTGGGAAAAAGCCGATACAACGAAATGCCATTATCGCTTTGGCTCATTATAAAGATACTTCCGCCATTCCTGATCTCCTAAGCCTGTTAGAAAATGATCCTCGCCCAGTAATTAGAGGAACAGCAGCCTGGGCAGTAGGAAGAATAGGAGATAAGCAAGCTTTAGTATCCCTGCAAAATTATAAGGCAACAGAAAAAGATCCTGAAGTGTTAAAAGAACTGGAAAACGGAATTAAAATGCTAACAGAATAAGATCAACAACACGTTTAAAGCCACAGAGCATATCCGAGCTCTGTGGCGTTTATTAATGGATGCAAAATCAAAATACTTTCAACAGTACAAAAAAGACCCAACCAAAGGTTAGAGTCTTGATAAGTTATGTATGGAGCGGGTGAAGAGAATCGAACTCTCATCATCAGCTTGGAAGGCTGAGGTTTTACCACTAAACTACACCCGCGATTGGTACCGGTGGCCGGGGTCGAACCGGCACTCCAGAGGAACACGATTTTGAGTCGTGCGCGTCTGCCAATTCCGCCACACCGGCATACTCAATCATAATTATTCAAATGGTGCCGAGGACCGGAATCGAACCGGTACGGTAGTCACCTACCGCAGGATTTTAAGTCCTGTGCGTCTGCCAGTTCCGCCACCCCGGCTTGTCTCGTATATAAGAATAACTATTATAATAAAATTGGAGGTGGCAACCGGATTTGAACCGGTGATAAAGGTTTTGCAGACCTTGGCCTTACCACTTGGCTATGCCACCTGAAATATTTGGAGCGGAAGACGGGATTCGAACCCGCGACCCCCACCTTGGCAAGGTGGTGTTCTACCACTGAACTACTTCCGCAAAATGGCTGGGCTAGCTGGATTCGAACCAACGCATGTCGCAGTCAAAGTGCGATGCCTTACCGCTTGGCTATAGCCCATTAAAACCGGAAATAAAAACGACTCAATCTTTTATATAAGTCGATGAAATAAAATATGGGGCGACTGATGGGAATCGAACCCACGAATGCCTGAACCACAATCAGGTGCGTTAACCACTTCGCCACAGCCGCCATAATTTTTATAAAATTGGCAGGGGCAGTAGGAATCGAACCCACACCGGAGGTTTTGGAGACCTCTGTTCTACCGTTAAACTATGCCCCTAAGATACATTTTGTTACTGTTTATTTCAAAAGAAATGGTGGAGGGGGGCAGATTCGAACTGCCGAACCCGAAGGAGCGGATTTACAGTCCGCCGCGTTTAGCCACTTCGCTACCCCTCCATATTCCTGGTGCCGGCGATAGGAGTCGAACCCACGACCTACTGATTACAAGTCAGTTGCTCTACCAACTGAGCTACACCGGCATTATATGGTGATTCTTTCACATTGGTGAAAAAATCATGGTGGCTCGGGACGGAATCGAACCGCCGACACATGGATTTTCAGTCCATTGCTCTACCAACTGAGCTACCGAGCCTAATTCTATTTTCAAAGAAAATGGCGGTCCCGACCGGGATCGAACCGGCGATCTCCTGCGTGACAGGCAGGCATGTTAACCGCTACACCACGGGACCATTTGGTTGCGGGGACAGGATTTGAACCTGCGACCTTCGGGTTATGAGCCCGACGAGCTACCGAACTGCTCCACCCCGCGATAATGTTATTGTTAAAATAATGGTGGAGGATGACGGGATCGAACCGCCGACCCTCTGCTTGTAAGGCAGATGCTCTCCCAGCTGAGCTAATCCTCCTATGTATGGACACATTGTAAATGTCTCGAAAGAAACTTTGGTGACCCGTACGGGATTCGAACCCGTGTTACCGCCGTGAAAGGGCGGTGTCTTAACCGCTTGACCAACGGGCCAAAGATAATGGCGGAGAGCAAGGGATTTGAACCCTTGAGACGGCGTTGACCGTCTACACGATTTCCAATCGTGCTCCTTCGGCCACTCGGACAGCTCTCCATATTATGGCTCCACCAGTAGGATTCGAACCTACGACCCTTCGGTTAACAGCCGAATGCTCTACCGCTGAGCTATGGTGGATTAATACCAGCCTGGCAACGTCCTACTCTCACAGGGGGAGATCCCCCAACTACCATCGGCGCTGAAGAGCTTAACTTCCGTGTTCGGTATGGGAACGGGTGTGACCTCTTCGCCATCATTACCAGACAAATATTATTATAATATATCTTTGAAGAAAATCAAGATGTTTTTTCATCTTTTTTATTCCTTCAAAACTAGATAATGTGTTCATATCAAGATATTCATATCGTTCACTTATTTCGATACTTATTGGGTTAAGTCCTCGATCGATTAGTATTCGTCAGCTGCACGTGTCGCCACGCTTCCACC
>NZ_ACPC01000045.1:0-83752 GCF_000175075.1 Bacillus sp. m3-13 | reverse complement strand
GTTCGGTTCCCTCAAGGTTTTTTATATGATTCCGAGGTGTAAAAATCATCATCGGTCATTACATATTTATGAACTTGTTCCAATGCCGAATGCAGGACAGGTGACAAAGAATTGCAGGAGTATGCGCAAACTGAAAGCATACCTTCTCTAACAACAAAGTCATCTGAAGTAATTTCGTATTCCTGAAGCTGCTCAGCATCCGGCTCGTCTGATGCCCACTCTACATGAGCCCAGGTACGGATGGAGCGATTGTTTTTTTTCAATATAGTAACATCTTTTTCGAAATGCCCCAATATTGTCTTGGTATTAAAATCTCCACCTGAAAAATAATAATCAAAATTATTGACGATTCTTATGGCGGATTGCTGATCTTCGCTGTATCGCTGCTTTATTGTATCTTTTATTTTTGGGAGGTTTTTCATACTTTCAATAATAAGTATATTTTCTTTATTGTTAATGCCTGAGTCTATAAATGATAGTAAATGGTCTAGATAGACGTCTATCTCTTTAAAACGATAGTAGACATGCCCTTCCGTGATACTCTCTAGGTTTTGGGGGGTAAAAGCAGGAATTGGTCTCACCTCTAAATACGTATTTTGATCTCAACCAAAACAAACAGAATACTTATTGTTTATTCTAGAAGATATCCAGTTCATTATAACATGAACAACAATTATAAGTATTTTAATTGACTGCTACACCAATACCCACAGCAAAAGCGATATCGGGGTTAATCAGGATGGAGATATTGTTGATTGATTTTGACTGATAGTGATTATTTTTGATTGATAATGATTGATTTTTGTAAGAGCTTACATTACAATGAAAATACATATTAACGAACCAGGAGAAGGTGATTTGCATGTTAACACCAGAAAGACAGCAGAAAATACTTGAATTAGTTCAAAAACAAGATGTAGTGAAGCTTCAGGACTTTGTGGATGCAACAGGCGCATCGGAATCAACCATACGTAGAGATCTAAGTCAGCTTGAAGAAGCGAACAAATTGAAAAGGGTGCATGGGGGAGCTGCAAAAGTTTATCAAAAGACGGAGGAGCGAAGCATACTTGAAAAGGCTTCCATAAACCTTCATGAAAAAAAACAAGATAGCCAAAAAGGCTGCAGAGCTTGTGAAAGATGGAGATTGCATTTTCCTTGACGCCGGAACAACTACTTTTCAAATGATTCCATACCTTGAAAACAAGCAGGTTACCGTTGTCACCAATGGTTTTGCACATATTCAATCATTGATGGAAAGAGGAGTCACCACTTATATCGTGGGTGGATTCATGAAGAATAAGACGGGGGCCATCATCGGGAGTAAAGCTAACCAGTCTTTACTTGACTATAATTTCGATAAAGCATTTATTGGAGCTAACGGTGTCCATTTAAAAAGTGGTTATACGACTCCAGACCCAGAGGAAGCAAGTGTGAAAAGTCTGGCAATCAAGCTTGCTAACGAAGCTTTTATACTTGCCGACTCCTCCAAAATCAAAGAAGTGACTTTTGCAAAAATTGCACCGCTTCATTCGGCTGCACTTTTAATAGATCATTTGGATGAGTCGATTGCAGCTGCTTATAGAGAAAGTACAATCGTGATAGAGGTGATGTCATGATTTATACAATTACATTGAATCCTTCCATAGATTATGTGATGGAAGTGGAGTCGTTTCAAGAAGGGACCGTAAACCGGGCAAGCGAAACAAGATATTACCCTGGAGGTAAAGGGATTAATGTTTCGAGGGTATTGAAAAGACTTGGGGCAGATACAATAGCACTCGGCTATGCGGCAGGCTTTACCGGGAATTTTATTAAAGAAAAGCTGATAGAGGAACAAGTGGCGGTCAGGCTTCTGGAAGTTGATGGGCATTCCCGTATAAATGTGAAGCTAAAGGCGGTTAAGGAAACGGAGATCAACGGGACCGGCCCGTTGGTAGATGATGATGCGGTAAAGAGATTGCTTCAGCAGCTAAACCATCTTACCAGTGAGGATATTGTTGTGCTGGCAGGAAGCGTGCCTGGCACAGTTCCCTCCAACATTTATGAAACTCTCATTCTGAAGTGTCAGGAGCACGATGCTAAAGTGGTGCTTGATACTGGAGGATCAACGTTAAAAGCGTTACTGTCTTATAAACCTTTTTTCATTAAACCGAACCACCATGAACTTGGTGATTTGTTTAGTATCAATATCCAATCGATAGATGATGTCATCCATTACGCAGGAAAAATTCATGAACAAGGAGTACAGAATGTTGTCGTATCCATGGCAGGAGAAGGGGCCATTCTGTACACAGAATCTGGAGTTTATTTTGCAAAAGCACCTAAAGGAGAAGTAAGGAACTCTGTTGGTGCAGGGGATTCCTTGGTCGCAGGTTTCCTGGCGGGATTTGTAAATTCAAACAATATTGAAGAGGCTTTGCGATATGGAATCGCATCGGGCAGTGCAACAGCATTTTCTTATGACCTTTGTCAAAAGGTTGATGTAAATCACTTATTGGAGCAAGTACACTTAGAAAAACTTTGAAGGGGAGAGAGTTATGAAGATTACAGATCTCTTGACGAAAGACACGGTTACGTTGCAATTGAGATCAGGCACAAAACCTGAGGTTATTAGGGAATTGATTGAATCACTTGATCGTGCCGGCAAGCTAGCAGACAAAAAGAAGTATGAAGAAGCCATCCTTGCAAGGGAAGCCCAGAGTACGACTGGAATTGGAGAGGGGATAGCAATTCCGCATGCGAAAACGAATGCGGTGAAGACACCTGCCATTGCCTTCGGTGTTGCAAAGGATGGAGTGGATTACGAGTCATTGGACGGTCAGCCGAGTCAGCTGTTTTTCATGATCGCGGCTAGTGAAGGAGCCAACAATGAACACTTAGAAACCTTATCTCGTTTGTCTTCGATGCTGATGGACATGGAATTCCGTACTGCCTTGTTAAATGCATCTACAAAAGAAGAGATTATCAGTCTCATAGATAAGAAGGAAAAGGAATTATATGAAGAGGAAAATAAGGAAGTACCTTCTTCCGATCATGCAGGCTTGATTCTCGCTGTCACTGCCTGCCCTACTGGAATCGCACACACCTATATGGCTGCAGATGCGCTCAAGCAAAAAGCAAAAGATTTAGGTTTCACTTTAAAAGTGGAAACGAATGGTTCGAGTGGTGTGAAAAATGAACTCACTCAAGAAGACATAGAAAAAGCATCCGGGATCATCGTCGCTGCCGATAAGCAAGTGGAGATGGAACGTTTTCATGGCAAAAAGATCATTCAGGTTCCTGTTGCTCAAGCGATCCGTAAACCAGAAGAACTTTTGACTAAAGCAAGCCGAGGAGAAGGTGAAACCTTTACAGGAACTGGCGCTTCAAACTCGGAAGGAAAAAAAGGTCGTTCCGGGTTCTATAAACATCTGATGAGCGGTGTTTCCAATATGCTACCGTTTGTTGTAGGTGGTGGTATCCTGATTGCGATTTCCTTCATGTTTGGAATCAATGCATCAGACCCAAATGATCCTAGCTATCATTGGTTTGCGGAAGCTCTTATGACTATTGGAGGCGGAAATGCCTTTTACTTAATGATTCCTGTGCTTGCTGGATTCATTGCCATGAGTATTGCGGACCGTCCTGGATTTGCTGCAGGAATGGTTGGTGGATTGATTGCATATACGGGTGAAGCTGGTTTCTTGGGTGGTCTCATTGCCGGTTTCCTTGCAGGATATCTCGTTCTAGGTTTAAAGAAAGTTTTCAGTGGGTTGCCAGCATCTCTTGAAGGGATTAAACCTGTCCTGCTGTATCCGCTATTCGGTATCTTTTTAACAGGAATGATCATGATCCAATTGGTAATTCCCCTAAAAGCGTTTAATCAAGGATTGACGTCTTGGCTAGGTGGCTTTGGCGCAGGGAATTTGGTTATATTAGGAGTCATATTAGGTGCTATGATGGCCATAGATATGGGTGGTCCTATCAACAAAGCAGCATTCACATTCGGTATTGCGATGATTGATGCAGGAAACTATGCACCGCATGCAGCGATCATGGCAGCAGGTATGGTGCCTCCACTTGGATTGGCACTTGCTACAACCATCTTTAAGAGTAAATTCAACAAGCAAGAGCGGGAAGCAGGAAAAACATGTTATATCATGGGAGCTTCCTTTATCACAGAGGGTGCCATCCCGTTTGCGGCAGCGGATCCGTTACGCGTCATCCCTTCTGCAGTCGTAGGTTCAGCAGTTGCCGGTGCGCTTGCCATGTTATTTGGAATAGGACTCCCTGCGCCTCATGGTGGAATCTTTGTTATTCCGATTGTGACCGGAGGTATATTCATGTATGTGTTGGCAATCATGATCGGAGCTGCTGTGACAGCGGTAATGGTCGGATTGCTGAAAAAAAGAGTTGCGATGTAAAATGGATGAAAAAGTGATGGGGTATCTCATCACTTTTTCTAATTAAAGTTTCAAACACATCAAACGTTAGAGACTTTGTACCCATTGTATATAATAGGAACTACCATGTAAGAAAGAAGGGAACAGCATGCTTAAAGACGCAATCGTTATCGGAACTGGTTTTGGTGGAATTACTGCGGCAGCCCTCCTTGCAAAATCAGGTTCCGATGTTTTGACACTTGAATCTGCAAGTGAGCTTGGTGGGTGTGCGGGCAAATTTGACCGTGAAGGATACCGGTTCAGTGCAGGCGCGACAGTTGGCATGGGTTTTGAAGAGGGTGGAATGTTAAAAAGACTCTTTGGAGAGCTAGAAATACCGATTCCGCTAATGAGAAAGCTTGATGAAATAATGAATGTGTATCTTCCTGACCGTACAGTTACTTATTTCTCGGAAAAAGAGAAATGGTTTAAAGAAGTCATGGATAAATTTGAGTGCGATCAAGACCGTATTCATGCATTTTTTGAAGAAGTATTTAATGTAGCCGACATATTGCGGAAATTTGTAGAGAAACGAGCTATCTTTCCACCAGTTACTATTTCAGAATCCTTTGCGTTATTAAGAAGTTTGGATTTAAAACTTCTAGGATTGGCTCCATATTTAACTCAATCCGTACAAGACCGGCTATCTAAACATGGTTTGACGAAAAACAAACCGTTTATGACGTTTATCAATGGTCAGCTCATGGATAGTGTTCAGACGACGGCAGCATTTAGTCCTTCTTTGTTAGGTTATATGGCATTAAGTATTTTTCATAAGGGCGCTTTTTACGTAGAGGGTGGACTCGCATCCATCATTCATGCATTGGCGGAAAACTATAGAGCCTCAGGAGGGGAACTACGCCTGCGTCATAAAGTTGTCAGTATAGCCAAACAGGGGGAAGTCTGGACAGTTATGACGAAACGTGGGCAAGTATTCAGAACTAGACAGGTTATTTTGAATGCTCCAATTCATAATATATTTTCTTTGCTAGAGCCTGAGTTGCATAAAAGCCTTCCTATTAAAGAACAAAAAGAAAGTAGTAGGGAAGCTTGGGGTGCCTTTACTCTCTATATTGGAGCAGAGCCTTCGTTTATGATGCCAGAAACGAGTTCCATCCCATTTCACCAGTTCATCTCCTCCTATGAATCCCCTTTAGCAGAAGGTAATCAATTCTTATTTTCCATGTCACAAGAGGGGGATACGAAGTTCGCACCAAAGGGAAAAACGTCCATTACTATTTCCACTCACACCAATGTCAACAAGTGGTGGGAGAGGGAATCGTATGAAAGTAGAAAAGAAGAATACATGGAGAGAATCATTGATTCTATTGATAAGAGATTTTCGAATTTTTCTTCCAATATTGATGTGAAAATGGCGGGAACTCCAGTGACTTTTAAGCGTTATACCCAACGCGCTCACGGAAAGGTAGGCGGTTATATTCCTTCGGGAAAATATAGTTTATTTAGTAGTTACTCTCCGAACTCACGCGTGGATGGGCTATGGTTTTGTGGAGATACCGTTTTTCCAGGAGCAGGTTCATTAGGGAGCAGCTTGAGTGGATGGATGGTGGCAGATGCGATAAAAGGGAAATACTCAAGGAGGGGCATATGAGTCTATCAATCGTTAACTGGCAAAGCCGCTACTGGTAATAAAACAACCGACTTCTCGTGTGAGAGGTCGGTTGTTTAGGCTTGGCTTGTATAATGGTGGTGTATGACTCCCTGCGGCTTCAATATTGATCAAACATTGTCCTCATAGGCGAGCAATGACGCCCGGAGGAGGAGAAAATAAGGAAACATTGTCCTCATACGAGATCAATGACTCCCACTAGAAGTGAAAACCACCAAACATTGTCCTCATAGACAAGAATTTCCCTATTAGTTATAGAAACAATCCCATCAAAGTTCCACCAATGGCACCTGTTAATACAATCACCCAGGGTGGAAGCTTCCAATAGACAAGCATACTGAACAAAATAGCTGCAAAAGCAAAATCAATTGGTGCTAAGATCGAACTTGTCCAAATTGGGAAGTAGAAAGCGGAAATCAAAATTCCAACAACAGCAGCATTAACTCCCATTAATGCTGCTTTCACTTTGGAATTACGTCTCAAAGAATCCCAAAATGGTAGTGTACCAAGAATTAATAGAAACGCTGGAAGGAAGATAGCGAATGTTGCTAACAGTCCTCCCTTCCAGCCGTCAATGACAGCACCGATATAAGCGGCGAATGTAAATAATGGACCTGGGACTGCTTGGGCAGCACCATAACCCGCTAGAAATGCTTCTTCACTAATCCAGCCCGTTGGTACAAATTCGCGCTCTAGTAAAGGAAGTACTACATGCCCTCCACCGAAAACTAAGGATCCTGAACGGTAGAAGCTGTCAAATAGTGCCACCCAGTTCAACGAAGTCGCTTCTCTTAAAATAGGCAACAAAATAAGCAGCCCGAAAAATAATGTCAAACAGATTACCGCAAGGCGCTTGGAAATTGGAAACTCCATACGAGAGTCATCTGCTGTGATGGTTTGTTTAAACAAGATAAAGCCAATGATCGCCGCTACGAGGATTACTCCAACTTGGGAAAATGCGGTTTGCCACAATAATGTAATGACTAGTGCAAATAATGCGATTGCTTTTCTTTTTAAATCTGGGGTCAGATTGTTCGCCATTCCTATTATGGCATGAGCGACAACAGCTACCGCGACAATCTTCAATCCATGAATCCATCCGGCATTACCTACGTCAAACCCCTGTAAGATGATAGCAAAAATAATTAATGCTAAAACTGATGGTAACGTGAATCCTAAAAAGGAAACAATGCCCCCAAGAACTCCTGCTCGCATCACGCCTATACCTATTCCGACCTGGCTGCTCGCAGGTCCAGGCAAAAACTGGCATAAGGCTACAAGGTCGGCGTAACTTTTTTCATCCATCCATTTTCTACGTCGTACATATTCGGTATGAAAGTACCCGAGATGGGCTACTGGTCCACCGAAAGAAGTCAGCCCTAGTCTTGTTGATACAATTAAGATCTCTATTAATGACATTAATTTGTTTGGTTTCTTCATGTTGATCACCTTCTTTACTTTACATTGTCTTTTGATTCGATATTAATATATCATACCTAGTAGTATCTCAAAAAAAATAATATAACCTTTACGTAACCTTTACAAACTCTTTGTAAAGTTGACGTTTTCAGCCTAATGGGCTAGAATGAAAGTAATAAAATTATGTTTATCCCAAAGGGGAGTAGCTTTTCAGCAAAGTCGTCATTACGGGACACGATGTCCTCGGCTTTGTTGGCAACAATACGTTGTTAGCGAGACCTTTGTCAGCTTCATTAGTCTGGCAAAGGTCTGTAGAATATTCAGAGACCTTTCGCCATTATGGTGAAAGGTCTTTTTCTTTTGGATAAAAAAATAAGGAGGTCATATCGATGATTAAGAAATTTATTAAAGCATTAGTGTTGAAAAAGGGAGTGACCCTGGCAAAGAAAAAGGTCTTGCCGGTTGTAATGAAAGAAGTAAAAAAACGAATGAAGAAATAGGAGGAATTTATATGCGTAAAATTATCATTACATTTACTTTGTTATCATCTATTCTATTAAGCGGTTGTTCTGTTTTGGAAGAAGTCAATAGTTCATTGGAATATGTCAATGAAGCAACAGAGCATATTGATACTTGGAAGGATTTTGGAGCGGAAGCACCACAAATGATCCAAGAAGCAGCTGCAGATGCCAATGCCAAGGAAGAATTGGAAACAAGATTAAATGAAATGCTTGTGGAAATAGAAGAGTTTAATAACACGGACGCACCAGCTATAGCAGAAAGCGTTCATCAGCAGATTGTAGATAAAAATCAAGCAATAAAAGATGTTATTGAAAATGCTATGGTGGACGGGGAAGTGGCGCTAGAAAAGCTGCAAGATTCGGAGCTATACACATTAATAAATGAAGTGACGACTATGATGAACCTATTGGAGGAATTAGGTTCTTAATGTTTTAAGGAGAGTAGGGGATGCCAGATGAGGGGAACTGCAGAAAGAGACACAACATATCAGCAGCTTGCAGAATCTGTTGTTTTTAAGAGAACTAATAAAAACGTTGTAGTAGAATCTTTCAATGACAAGCAATTAACTATAGCTGGATCTGGACGAAGTGCGTATGTTTTTAAGCTTCATAATACAAAAAGAGTGCTGAAAGTGTTCTATCCTCCCTTTGAACATCTAGCCAAGAGAGAAGCGAAGATATATAAAAAGTTAGAGGGCATTACTTATTTCCCTGTGATGCATGCCTCAGGAGAAAACTATATTGTTATTGATTATATTGAAGGGTTCACCCTTTTTGAATGTTTAGTGATGGGAAAACGTATTGATGAAAAAGTGTTGAATGAAGTAGATCATGCGATTTTATTAGCAAAGAGCAGAGGGCTTAATCCCTCAGATATCCATCTTCATAATATACTGATCACCATAGATGGAAATGTGAAACTCATTGATGTTGTGCGTTTCGAACAGGTTAAACAGTGCAATCAATGGGATGATTTAAAACGGGGTTATTATAAATTTTACAAAAAGAAGATATTCCCAAGAAAATTGCCTTCAAAGTTCTTATTGTTGATTGCCTACTTTTATAAAAGAAACCTACTAAATAGATTTGTCACATAAGTAAGGGCCGTTCCTGGTAATAAGGAAGGGCTCTTTTTCTATTTAAACTGCGATAAAATGAAAAAGGATTCGTCTATACATATAGAGACTGCAAAAAACGGGGGAAAAGGATGTCCAATAAACAAGTCATTTCGGAATGGTTTTATTTATATAGTGATGATATTTATCAATTTCTATTTTACCGATTAAATTCCAAGCATCATGATGTAGAGGATTTAGTACAGGAAGTGTTTATCCGTGCATTGAAAAGCCTGGATCGCTATAAAGGGGAAGCTTCACCCAAAACATGGCTTTATAGCATTGCAAGGAATATTGCTATTGATGCCCACAGAAAAAAGAAACGCGATAAATGGAAATGGCTGTTGCAGGTTGAAAGTGGAACAGTTCCTGAGAGCACGGGAAAAGATACACCGGAGCAATTATTCTTTGTCTCAGAAGAACAAAAGAAATTATTAAACGCGATCCGGAGTTTAAAGGAATCTTATCAGGAAGTGCTCATCATGAGAAGTATTAAAGAGTTATCTGTACAAGAAACCGCAGCGGCCCTGGGCTGGAATGAAAATAAGGTTCGTTCCACGCTCCATCGTGCAAAATCAGCCCTGCAAAAAAAGTTGGGAGGGAATGTAGTTGAGTAAAGAATTGGATAAAAAGCTTCAAACATTGCCCAAGCCAAAACTAAGAGAAGAAACGAAGGATGTTTTACATCAAGCCATAATGGACCATAACGAAGGAGCGGCGCGTGTAGAATGGTTGCCGAAATTAAAATCGGCAGCATTGTTGACGGTCAGTATCCTTGCAATAGCATTATTCTCCTTTATCCTATTCACAGGTAACGAAGGGGAAGCTCCAAGATCCTCTGCGCCGGAGGAGAAATATTATGAGAATTATGTTTCTTACTTAGAATCTATCGAGGTGTATGACCAAATAGATGCTGACAAGGCATATATTGGCAACAATAGTGTGCTCGGCAAATATCACGGTCAAGTTTTGCCTGGTAAACACTATGCGAATGGAATGGAACTTCAAACAGACGAAGAACAGCCAATGGGAATCCACATGCACTATAAAGTGACAGAAGAGACGTCCGCTAAAGGTTTTGAGAAAGAAGTATTTCATGTTTCCAACCTTCCATTGACCATCACGTTTAATGCTACCGCATATTTTACATTTTTCACAAATGGAGACTATGTGACATTCGATATTGATTATTATGGAGAAAATAGAAAATATACAATAACTAGATCCCAAATGGAAGATTTATATGGACGAGACGTAAATGAGTTTGCAAAAGATCAAACTTTATGGAAGCAAGAAGTTTTGGAAAAGACACTCCAAGATGAAGAAAAGGTCCAAGATTTTATGGAGAAAATAAGGGTGCAAAAAGGTGAGTAATACAAGTATAAAAGAGCAACTGTGTAAAGCAGTTGCTCTTTCTTAAATCGTTCCAGAAAATAATTAGAAATAATGGTTTATTTTTCTTTTTATCCCAAAACCATCTATCAAAACCTAGAATAAAATAGTACAATAGTTGTGTAAACTAACCATACTATTGTAGGGGGTGTTGTAAATGGAAGGAAAGCCAAATCATTATGATGGCAGTGTTCAAGCTGATATAAAAGAAAAAGTAACCGGAGATTTGAATGAGTCATTTGTACTAACTGACGATATGAGAAAGAATATCGGTGGTAATCCCTATATCCTACATAATGAAGAATAAAAGCTTTTCCAAAAGATTTGACAGGGATTAATGTCAGGTCTTTTTTTTTCGTGTGAGCAATTTACTTGCAAAATAGCTTAAGATTCAATATTATTATCTCGAATTAATAATAATTTAATTCAAGATAGTTGGTAAGTTATGCCTTTTGGTAGCACACTAAAAAAAACTAATTCAAACAAGAGAGGAAAGATACAACATGGCTAAAGTTTTATACATCACTGCACATCCACATGATGACACACTATCCTACAGCATGGCAGTAGGAAAGGCTTTTATTGACACATACAAAGAGGCGAACCCATCAGATGAAATAGTTCATGTCGATCTTTACAAAGAACATATTCCGCATATTGATGCAGATGTTTTCAGCGGTTGGGGTAAATTGCAAACAGGCAAAGGATTTGAAGAGCTTTCTGAAGAAGAGAAGGGAAAAGTTAGCCGTCTGTCCGAGTTAACAGAACAGTTTATCGGAGCTGATAAGTATGTGTTTGTAACACCACTTTGGAACTTCTCTTTCCCACCTGTAATGAAAGCATATTTAGATTCAGTAGCTGTTGCAGGTAAAACGTTCAAGTACACAGCTGAAGGTCCAGTTGGATTATTGACTGACAAGAAAGCAATCCATATCCAGGCTCGCGGAGGCATTTATTCAGAAGGTCCAGCGGCCGGCATGGAAATGGGACATCGCTACTTAACTGTGCTTATGCAATTCTTCGGGGTGCCATCTTTTGAAGGGTTGTTTGTAGAAGGTCATGCAGCAATGCCTGATAAAGCAGATGAAATTAAAGCGGACGCGATTGCGCGTGCGAAAGATAAAGCACATACATTTTAATAATATTGTTTAAGCAACTGATTAACCGGGTGGCTGGTAAGCTACCCGGTGTTATTTCAAATTTTCCCATCCACAAAAATTCTCCAAACCTAAACCAACGTTCCTTTCCTTCAATCAATGCAAATGCTATAATGTATCGAAAAGAATCTATACATAACATGGAGGCAATATGCTAACTTTTGAACAAAAGCTTGAAATTATAGAATCATTCCCGCAACTCACAAGAAAAGACGTATCTCTTAAACGGGTAAACTTCCAATATGAAGATAGTCAAAGCGATAAGAAAAATGTAGTCTATCACTTGCATCCAAATGGCAATGGGTTTGTTTATGCCAAAGGAGTCAAAGGCTATAAGACTGACGATAAAGGCATGGTAAATATTCGTGAGTTTGGTGAAGAAGAACTGCGTGAACTGATCAATAAGTCCATTGAGTTACTAGGACGAGACTATGAAGTGGAGACAGACCTTGAAACAGAAGCATTTGAGGAAGAACGTTGGGCAAATGATGAAGGACACTCTTTACATGTGGTTCAAGAAGACGATATGTGGAATGTGTATGCTGGCAAAAATTTAGATGGAACATTTCCTTCCTATAATGAAGCAAAGCAGTACTTGATGGAAGAAGGATTCCGTAAGCGATATTATTAAACAATTAAGGCTCCCCATTACAAAGGGGAGCCTTAACATTTATCCTGTAAGCAGGTCCTCGTTTGGATATCGTACCTTTGACAGTTTTGGTTTTGCTAAGGAATAGGCCAATGTCAAAGGTCCCAGTTTTCCAAGCAACATGATGAAAACAATAACGCATTTTCCGATGTCTGTTAAATTTCCGGTAATCCCCATGGATAATCCAACCGTACCAAATGCGGAAATCACTTCAAATAATAATAAAAGAAAGTCTGCTTGTTCGGTTATCGTTAAGATGAACAAAGAGAAGAAAATAAATAAAATACTAATGGTTGAAATCGCAAGAGCTTTTACTACATAGTTTTGGTGTATCGAACGATTGAAAATGACTATTTCACGCTTGCCCTTTATGAAAGTGTTCACAGCTAATATGATGATAATAAATGTTGTTAATTTAATTCCCCCACCTGTTGAAGTACTTCCTGCTCCTATAAACATAAGCAGAAGCGTCCACATAATGGAGGAGGTTTCCATGGCCCCGATATCAATCGTGTTAAAGCCGGCGGTTCGAGTGGTAACCGCTTGGAAATAGGCGGCCCATATTTTTTCGATGAAAGTAAAGTTTCCTAGAGTGCTAGGGTTAAAGTATTCCAAAACAAAAAATACAAACATGGCAAGTATATTGATCCCCAATGTTCCGAATAGCATAATCTTTGTATGAAGGGTAAGTCTGCGAAACTCTTTTGTGTACCACAGATCTGTCAACACTGTAAACCCTATCCCCCCGATGATGAAAAGAAAAGAAATCACAATGTTTACAACAGGATCACCCACATATTGCATCAAGCTATCTGACCAAATGGAAAAACCGGCATTGTTGAAGGCGGAAATGGCGTGAAAGACACTAAAGTAAAAACCGTCCCACCATCCATATTCAGGAATCCATCGATAGGACAGCAGTAATACGGCAATTCCTTCAATTAGGAAAGAGAATATAATAATTCTTCTGACCAGTAAGATGATTCCCCCGACGGATGTTTGGTTGAGTGCCTGTTGTAATATCAACCTTTCCTGAAAGCCAATTTTTTTGCCTAACATAATAAAAATCAATACTGCGAATGTCATGATACCAATTCCGCCTACTTGTATAAGAAACAAGATGACAATTTGGCCAAACAAAGTATATGCTGTTCCAGTATCCACTACAGCAAGCCCTGTCACTGTCATTGCAGAGGTAGCAGTAAATAGGGCATCAACCAGTGTGATGGATTCAGTAGTGGAAACCGGCAATTTCAATAATAACGTCCCTAATAATCCGAAAAAAATGAATACAACAATTAAAAGCTGCGGCGGACTTAGTTTAATAAAAGGACGGCGCCACATGGTTAGATACCCACATCTTCAAATCGATGAATGTCTTCGTTACGACCGAGAATTATCAGTAAATCCCCCTCACGAATAACTTCATCTGCTGCAGGGGAGATAATAATATCACCGTCTCTTTGTATCCCAATAAGTGTACAACCGAATTTTGCGCGTAGATCCAAATCGGTCAAGCTTTTATTACTTACTTTTTTTGATGCAAAAAGCTCGGCAATACTATGGTTGTTGGATAATTCGATATAGTCGAAGATTTTATCTGAAACGACATGGTGGGCAACTCTTTTGGCCATATCTCGCTCTGGCTGGATGATTCTGTCCACGCCGATTTTCTCCAATACTTTTTGGTGGTATTTATTAGTAGCTTTTACCCACACTTGTTTGATTCCCATTTCCTTTAGAAGCAGGCTTGTAAGAATACTTGATTCAATGTCATCCCCCATAGATACAATTGCATGATCGAAATTGCGGATACCCAAGGAGTTAAGTGTAGCTTCGTCTGTTGCGTTGGCCTGAACAGCATGTGTGGCATATTCACTTATTTTGTTAATGTTGTCTTCGTCTTTGTCGATGGCGAGTACTTCTACACCCAGTGTGGAGAACTCTTCTACGATGCTGCCTCCGAAACGGCCCAATCCAATGACAACAAATTGCTTCTTCATGTTTATTCCTTCTCTCTTGAAAAATAGGTGAGGGTTTTGAAAAAAATCAGAAAGAGACCATCTTTGCAACTCAAAGAATGGTCTCTTTTATAACGATCAGACCCTTCTCTCAATACGCTTACGAGGTTAGCTGTCGGGTTAGAGGATGAGAGTCCTCTTCGTATAAGTACGATTCACCCCTAGATATGCCGAAATTATCAGGATATCAATATGGTTCCCCCGCTCTGTAAAGATTAAGCAATAGGTTAAAATGTATAGAATGATGATACTTAATTTACTCCCCTTTTTTCACTTCGTCAATAGATAATTTGTAAAAAACATGTAAAGCGTTTTCAACTTAATCTATGGAAGAAAAATGTCCTTATCAAAAAATAATTAACACGGAGAGTGTAAGATAGTACTTTATTAAGATAAAATTGCTATAATTAGTTAAGAGACTTTAGGATCTGGCAGGGGGGGAGCATTCATACACACTCAAAAAATTTGGAGGATATTAACCTTCATACTGGTAGTATGTTCATTAGTTTGGGTTGTTCAAACAGAGTGGTTTTCCATTTTTAAAAGTGGCGATATTGAACAAATTCAAATGATGTTAGAAGAGGAAATATATTTCTTGTTATTACTGACCTTCTCCTTAATGCTAATCCAAAACTTGTTCACACTCATACCGATTGTAGGGATAATAGTTATTAATATTGCCTTGTTTGGACTGGTATGCGGATATATATGGAGTCTAGCTACAAGCTTGATTGGCGCACTTGTCGCTTTCGTCGTATTTCGGTATTGGTTCCAATCGCTCCTTATCAACAAGGTGAAAAAATCATATCTAGAAAAGTTGGAACAGAATGGTGTTTTTTTCGTTTTATTATTGCGATTGATCCCATTTGTTCCATCTAGCTTAATAAATATAACGGGTGGGGTGAGTTCCATCAGGTTAATGCCCTTTCTGACAGCTACCTTTATCGGAAATGCACTTTATTTATTATTACTAAGTTTTGTAGCTAACGGGTTATTATCAGCAGACATTGAGGGCTATATGCTCGTTGCATTATTGATTGCAATATTGCCGAGTATTTATCTGTACCGATATCTTAAACAGAAAAGCGGTTTAGCAGAAAATGAGAAAAGAAAAGTAAGAGGCGGCTAAAAAAAGACCGGGCAATTTCGCCCGGTCTTTTTGTCTAAGGATAAGAAAGTATAAAATACTGGTGATTTCCGTTCCAGGCGCTTCGCTTGCCTGCGGGCGGTCCGTGAGCCTCCTCACTCCGTTGCGGGGTCTCACCTGTCCCTTCCTCCCGCGGGCGTCTGCGCGCCTTCAACTCCAATCAACAAGGTGACTTCATTCACTAAAGGGTTTGTGTAATGGCATCTACCCGGTTTAACTGATAAAGAATTAACGTTAGTTTTCGTGATTTTCAGCTGTGGATTGGAGCAAATGGCGGAGACTCCTGTGGGGGATTAGCGACAATGTTGAGACCCCGCAGGGCGTAGCCCGAGGAGGCTCAAGGTCGCCCCGTGGAAAGCGAAGCCGTTTGCGGAAATCAACAGCGGTGTCTTAAAAAAATCTAACATCAAAGACTTTTTCAGTGGCCTACAGCGAAGCGAGGAGGCTCAAGGTCGCCCCACGGAAAGCGCAGCCATTTGCGGAAAGGAACGGCGGCGATAAACAAATAACAGAGGTTTTTACTTTTAAAGAACCTGGCGAAAATTCCGCCAGGTTCTTGTTTTGTTTTATCGGTTATTCGTTCCGCCTAACTTTGCGCTGGTAGAAAATAAAGATAGGTAGTGGGATGATAATCCATCCAAAACTCTTAATCAATGTATTCCATGCCATTTCTCTGTTCCGTTCTTTCTCTTGAGAGACGACTGTGTTATATTCGGCAAGCAATTCGTCGTCATCAATTTCTGGCTGAGAAATCGGTTTGCCTGATTCATCATATTTTGTTTTGTTGGCGATTTTCATCTCCTTATATTCGCTATAAGTTTGATAATAGCTAGAAGGGGAAACAATATCTGCAATTGCCATGAATGCTGCGACACTTCCTCCAATGGTCATCATTAAGGTCATAAACAATATTACATAATAATAGACTACTCGTATCATACTAATGCTCCTTTCTAATCAATAATGGAAGACCTTCCTAAGAACCTCACGAAATCATGATTTAGGGCTACTAATAAGATATTTCGAAAATGAAACTTATAGAATTGAAAAAACGTAAGAATAGAAAAGAGTGAAGAGGGAAAGGAGGTATTATAAATGTTGTTATTATTTTTTATACAACTCACAGTGGTGCTGATCTTTTTATTGATTGGATGGGCTATCGTAAAAAAGGAGGCATATGGGCTGATATCTAGTTTTCGTTCTCGTCCTAAAGAAGAGCAAGAAGAATTGATTCAAAATGGCTATCCGCAAAAAACAGGAAAGCTCCTCATTGGGACAGCCATCGTCTTATTAATCATGCTTCCTTTATTATTTACTTCTTTCCCCTATGCTATGGAAGTTCAAATAGGGGTAATGGTAGTCCTGTTGTTTGGGGGATTCATATATCTTTCCAAATATGAGGTGCCAAAAAAACGTAAAAAAAGCTACATCATTAGTACTTCTATTGCTGTTGTCACATTTTGGTTTTTTATTTGTCGTTTCTTACTTAGGTTTTCAAGAGGCTGAATTAACTTTGAGGGAAAATTCATTTGAGATAAGTGGAGTTTATGGTGATGAATGGAGGTTTGAAGACATCACACAAGTCGACCTAGTGGAGGAAATGCCGGAAGTGTATTTACGTACAAATGGATATGGAATGCAATCCATCTCTAAAGGGCACTTTAAGGTCAAGGATTATGGAAGCAGTCTGCTGTTTATATATAAGGGAAATTCGCCTTATTTATTAATAAAAACAAATGATGATACTATCTTCATTAACTCAAAAGATGCAGAAAAAACAAAAGATTGGTATTATCAATTGGTAGAGCAGTCAAGTGAAGCAGAATAGCATTAAATCTTTAATTTTCCAAGAAGGGAACATTAAATTATGACCTATTTATTATTGGTTGTTGGATTCGCATTGTTGATTAAAGGGGCGGATTGGTTTGTGGATGGTGCTTCTAGCATCGCCAAGATCCTTCGTATTTCCCCATTGTTAATTGGTTTGACCATAGTAGCATTTGGAACAAGTTCGCCGGAAGCGACAGTAAGTATTCTGGCTGCGTTAGATGGGAACGCAGAAGTTTCACTGGGAAATGTTATTGGTAGTAATATCTTTAATATTACCCTAGTAGTTGGACTAACGGCTCTATTGAATCCATTAAAGGTGGAGAGCGAAACAATCAGAAAGGAAATACCTTTCACCTTATTAGGAAGTGCAGTGCTACTTGTGTTAATTAGCGATATTGCGCTACAAGGTTTTTCTGAAAATTTGCTTACTAGAAGTGATGGGTTAATCTTTCTATTGATTTTCGCTGTGTTTATGTATTATATTTTTGAAGTCGCAAGAAATAATCGGGATAAGATTCCTGTAGAAGAAACTTCAGAGAAAGTAACTTGGGGAAAGAACATTTTTTGGACGGTCATCGGGCTAGCTGCCATCATATTCGGTGGAGAATTAGTAGTAAGAAATAGTACAGAGATTGCTGTATCATTGGGTATGAGTGAAACACTTGTCGGATTGACGATTGTAGCAATAGGAACCTCCCTGCCAGAACTTGTTACATCAATTATGGCAGCCGTCAAGAAACAAAGTGAAATTGCCCTGGGTAATATCGTAGGTAGTAATATTTTCAATATTTTATTTGTATTGGGAACGGCCTCACTAATAACTCCACTACCTGTAAATAGCAAAATATTTGTGGATATTGGTTTGTTAGTAGTGTTAACGGTGATTCTCTTAGTGTTTTCAAGAACAAATTTCCGAATTGGGAAAATAGAAGGAACCTTTTTGGCTATAGCTTACGTCTTATATTTAGTATTTATCATTTTAAGAAACTGAGGTTTAATTGGTATGGAAGAAATTTTGATTTTATTGAAGTACATATTCCTTGGAATTTTCCAGGGGATTACTGAACCAATTCCTGTCTCTTCAAGTGGTCATGTAATGATCTTGCAAAGACTCATGGGAATGGATCTCGAAGGGTTAACATTCGAGATAGTTGTAAATGCAGCATCCTTAATTGCCATCCTTATTATTTATCGTGAATCAATAGCGAGACTTTTCTTCGGGGCATTAAGATTTGTGGCGAAAAAAAGATAAGGAAGACAAAGCAGATTTCATGTTTGTAATTTATCTTATTATCGGAACGATCCCTGCAGGAGTTATTGGGGGTGTTTATGGTGATGTAATATCAGAGGCGCTTGATAATATTAAAGTTATCGGTGTTACTTTGATTGTTACAGGTATTGCACTCTGGTTGATTCGTAACTTAAGAGGTAGAAAGAATGATGCAGAACTTTCCTTCAAGGACGCAATTATTGTAGGGTTGGCACAGGCTGTGGCCTTGATTCCTGGGATAAGCCGTTCTGGTGCAACAATTGTTGCTGCAATGGCTCGAGGAATGAAACAGGAGACAGCACTGAGATTCTCTTTCCTACTTTTTATTCCTGTAAGTGTTGGGAGCATCCTGTTGGCAATTAAAGATCTTATCGGCATGGATAATGTGAATGAAATCCTTTTACCATATTCCTTGGCATTTATCGCTTCTCTTATTGCTTCTTATTTTTCTTTAAAATGGTTTATGGGAATAATGGCAAGAG
Source organism: Bacillus sp. m3-13 (assembly GCF_000175075.1). Lineage (NCBI taxonomy): Bacteria > Bacillati > Bacillota > Bacilli > Caryophanales > Bacillaceae > Bacillus > Bacillus sp. m3-13. The sequence continues at coordinate 64,698 of NZ_ACPC01000045.1, read as the reverse complement.
GTAATTTGATTTATTTCTCCATATATTGCTTCATTGTCGGAACGCTAGTAGTACTCTTTTTATAATACTTTTTACAAAACACCACTTTTCCAGTGGTGTTTTTTTAAAGGAATAAGAAAGCATAGAATCCGGTTGATTTCCGTTACAGGCGCTTCGCTTGCCTGCGGGCGCTTCGCTTGCCTGCGGGCGGTCCGTGAGCCTCCTCAGGCAAGCCTTCCGGGGTCTCACCTGTCCCTTCCTCCCGATGGCGTCTGCGCGCCTTCCACTCCAATCAACAAGGTTACTTCATTTAATCAATGGTTTATGAAAAGCAATTTAACTGTTTTAACTGAATAAGCATTTACGTATCGTTTATGCGATATTCAGCTGTGGATTGGAGCAAATTGCGTAGACTCCAGCGGGGAAGTAACGGTAGCTTGAGACCCCTGAAGCGTTGTGAGGAGGCTCAAGCACCGTCCCGCGGAAAGCGAAGCCATTTGCGGAAAGGAACAGCGGCGAATAACCAATAACTAATGTTGTATGCTAAAGAAGGACCGGAATTTTCTCCTAATATATCTTAATAAGCATATTATTAAAATGTTACATATATATATGTTATAATAGAGTTAAGTAACATTAAGGAGGAGAATCTTATGGAATATGTCGAGGCTTTAAAAGATCGCAAATTCATCCGCGACATTAAAGAATATTTAAAAAATTACTCCTTAAGAGATTACTTGTTTTTTGTAATGGGAATCAACATGGGGTTAAGACTTAGTGAACTTCTGCATGTTAAAGTCGAAGATGTGACACTGGATGGAAAAGTAAATGACTATTACCAATTGGAAAATGGGCATTTTATTTATATGAATAAACATGTCAAACAAGCGATAGCGGACTATCTTGACAAAAGAACCCTTGAGCCAGAGGATTACCTTTTCAAATCCCAAAAGTGCAGTTCACCGATTACAAGGCAACAAGCATACCGCATCATTAATAAAGCAGCGAAAGAAGTAGGTGTGCCTGGTAAAGTGGGTACTCATACTTTGCGCAAAACCTTCGGCTACCATGCCTATAGAAGCGGTGTTGCAGTTGCTCTTCTCCAAAAACATTTTAACCACACTTCACCTTCGGAAACACTCCGTTATCTTGGAATAGACAAGCATGAAAAATTATCTGTAAGAATCGATGTCAATTTATAAGGGGGGATAAGATGATACAAGGTGCATTCAATGTTGATTATTTTATTTTACTTACCGCATTTCTTCTGATTGTTGGAGTCATAACAACAAAATTCTCATCAAAACTAGGTGTTCCAGCCCTTGTATTGTTCATAATTGTTGGTATGATGGCAGGCAGTGATGGACTTGGTTTCATCTACTTTGATAATGTAAAGTATGCTCAATTAATCGGTATTTTTGCTCTCGTGATTATCTTATTTGAAGGCGGTTTGCAAACAAAATGGGGAACAGTTCGCAAGGTTGTCAAACCTTCTTTATCATTGGCTACTCTTGGGGTAATCCTGACTTCTGCACTGGTTGCAGTATCTGCCAAACTTATTCTCGATGTGTCTTGGTTAGAAGCATTCCTGTTTGGAGCCATCGTTGGATCAACAGATGCAGCAGCAGTTTTTGCCGTATTAAAAGGACAGAACATTAAAGCACGGATGGGGGCAACTCTTGAAGCAGAATCCGGTACGAATGATCCTATGGCAGTGTTTTTGACATTATCTTTTATTGAATTGCTAACTGCCTCCAATCCCAGTTACATAGGGTTTATCGGAAGTTTCTTCTGGCAGATGGGAATTGGTTTGCTGTTGGGATTAGGTCTTGGTAAGCTGGCTTCCTATTCCATTAATAAGATAAACCTCGACTCCTCTGGTCTATATCCTGTCTTTGCCATGGCATTCGCCCTTTTAACTTACAGTATCGCAGCACTGATGGGTGCAAGCGGACTATTAGCGGTGTATGTGGCAGCATTAATAATAGGGAACAATGAACTTACCTATAGACAGTCGATTTTCAGATTTAATGAAGGGTTTGCATGGATGATGCAGATTCTTATGTTTATCATATTGGGATTACTGGTCTTCCCAGGACAGTTGTTCCAGTGGGATATTATGCTTAAGGGATTGTTATTATCTGTAATTTTGATAGTTGTAGCTAGACCTATAGCCGTATTCCTCTCCACATTAGGCATGGATTTCAGTATCAAAGAAAAAGTGTTTCTTTCATGGGCGGGTCTACGAGGAGCTGTACCGATCGTTCTCGCTACATTTCCAATGATTGCCGGCATTCCTAATGCACAACTGTTCTTTAACGTTGTATTCTTCGTAGTCTTGACATCGACTCTTGTTCAAGGATCTACCATTACGATGCTTGCAAAAAAATTAGATCTCACTGGGCCAAAGAAGATAGCACCTATACATTCTTTAGAGTTAGTTTCCATTGGGAAAGCAAATGCAGAAATAATTGAGTTCCAAGTAGAAGAGGATCTGGATATGGTCGGAAAAACACTTGCTGAGTTGGAATTCCCTGATAAGACACTTATTAATGCCATCATTAGAGCAGGAATTCTTGTGACACCATCTGGTGATACTGTCATTAAGGATAAGGATTTCTTGTATATACTAACATCAAGAGAAAGTAAACTTGCTTTAGAAGAGTTCCTCAAAAAGAAAAAAGAGGCTGAGCCTATTATGGATGGGGAAGAAACTGAAGTAGAAGAAGATACCAATAATAAAGAAGAGATAAAAGAAACCGTTTAAAAAACTAGGATAGCCTTATGGTTATCCTAGTTTTTTGGTAGGATAGAACGACAAATTTTTTCGGTAATACATTTCAGAATGTAAGCAATCATTATATATAAAGGCACAGAGTAAAATTTACTCCAGTGAAATGGGATATAAAGACCGAGTTTTTGAGCAACCGGTTCTGCAATCAATGAGGCGCCAACAGCCAAAACAATATTTGCGTAAAGAAATCCCTTACCTTTTTGAAAATATTGATAGAGAAGCATATAAGTAATGGGGATGAGACAATAGTCAAATACATATGATTTAGGTAAAAAGGGACTGAGGTTGTACGTGTACCCCCAAAGTCCAAGTTCATACCCCAAGCCGTCCAGGTTGGATGCGACAATAATCCAAAGCAGTCCGTATATGGTGATTCTAGGGAGGTGTTTTGATTTTTTTAGCTTCCAAAATACTGTCCAGCATATTATGAATGTAGCTACCATGATCCACCACTGCCAGGAGAAAACGACATGTTCCACCCAAAAATTCACATGGGATTGAACCGAAGATTGATTTTTATTAAAAACTTCTATGTATTGTTCCTTAATGGACATAAAGAGCCTGCTCTCATTGTATTGGATATAAGTAGTTTTTCTATTTTATTAAAAATGATACCTCGTTTTGTTTCGAGTCACCCTTTCTATTTCTTTTTTGAAATATATAAAAAAGACTGTTTTCTGATACTTGTTACTAAACCCGTATAACCAACAAGTATGAAGAAAAGAGCCTTATTTAAGCCTTCCCGACTACTAATGAAGTGGGAGGTTTTTTCTACTTACTATTTATTGGCCACTAATTTGTGTGCCTTGCCATCCACCGAAACCAGGACCGCCACCGAAGCCAGGACCGCCACCGAAGCCAGGACCGCCGCCGAAGCCAGGACCGCCACCGAAGCCAGGACCGCCACCGAAACCAAAGCCTGGATAACCGCCAAATCCTCCACCATAGCCGAAATTATTAAAAAGAGCACTGCCAAGTAAACCTCCTGCAATCCCTCCTAATAAGGGGAATCCAAAGCCAAAACCTCCAAATCCAGGTCCAGGTCTACCACCATATCCTGGTCCAATAGAGCGTTGTCCACGATGTCCATGCCATTGTTGTTGTAAAAGCATTTCTTTTCCTCCTATCTATGCCTACTTTGTATTGTATGTTCATTCGTCCAGAACTCGTGGGCGAATGTCTTAAGAGACGGAAAATTAGTAAATCATTAGCGGTTGTTAAGAGCAAATAGAAAAAGAACCAAGAAGTATCTCCTGGTTCCTCAATGTTTAAATATTAAATATATTATTTAGAGTATCAAGTTTAAGAAGCTACTTGCCTCTTAACAGCAACTTTGTGATCAGTCTCTGTAACCGTACTTGAAGCACGTTGGTATGCACAATAAACTAAAAATACTGCAATTAACACATACCCAATCGCAAAATCAGGAGCTGCGTTCACTGCAAGCTTAGGAGCATGCATGAAACCAACGAAAGATAAGAAGGAACCAATTAGAGCAAAATAAGAAGCACGACGATAATCCTGGTCGATAATATAAACAGTAATTGCACCGAGTACAATTGCAGTAAACATAGCTCCTTGGCCAAGAGGGACAATACCTTCGGATATGCCGGCTACGACTTCACCTGCACTGTTATTAAAGCGTGTCATTACATAGTTAGCGAAATAAGGTAGCATGGCAATTGCAACGGCCGGGAAGTATTTTTTATCATTAGATCCAAAGGCTGTTGCCACCATGGAGATTCCCACAAACACTAATATGGGTGCAACTGCAGCAAGCGGAATGATGGCTGCAAGGGCTGCAATAACTCCTGTCATGGCTGCAAGACCGAATACAATTGCATTTAAAATACTATATCCTCTACCGGCACCCATCCATTTTGAGCCTACTGTTGCAATGTATACAGTTGTAGGGAAGAGGCCACCAAAAACCGCCCCAAGCATTGTTCCAACCCCATCCACTGCCTGACATTCACGAACATCATATGAGTCGCCTTCCGCAGACATGGCATCTACATTATTCATCGTTTCAATGGCATTGTACAACGTAATAGGAAGGATGATTGCAAGTAAACCAATTAGTGTTCCAAACAGGTACGTCATCCCTTCAAAAGCGGCAAAAGTTGGCAAAATTGGATAAAATCCAATGTTTTTCAAACCATCTGTTATTTGAGAGGGAGATTGATAACCTAAAGTGAAAGCTAAAACTGTACCGATAATAACCGCAAACAGGGAAGCTGGAATTTTGAAAGGCATGGCCATTTTTCCTACCACCCCAGCAATAATAATCACTAAAGCGACTAACCCCACTACCGGAATGGAGAAAGTATTGAAAAGCATTTCACCTGCAATAAAGGTGAGAGCAACACCAGCTAATGCTCCAAGCATTGCAGCGCGAGGCAGATGATTTCTTACCCAGTTTCCTGTAAAGCTTACAAGAGTTTCAATCAATCCGCTCAAAAACGCAGCAGCTACAGCAATTTTCCAGGCAAGTTCCGGGTTACCTGTTAATGCATTAGCTGGAGCCAATACACCAAACAGGAAGACAAACATAACTGGGGTGCTTATTCCGTATGAGAGGGCAGTGACATCCGTTCTTCCCTCTTTTTGTGCAAGTCGGTTTGCCATAAATGCATAGTATAGATTCCCGACCATAACAGCAACGGCGGCACCAGGTATTACTTTACCGAATACGATGCTTGCAGGAAATCCCATACCTAGCATTGTTACGGCGATGATGACGAAGTTTGCCAAGTTGTTTTGAAAAAGAGCGAAGAATGCATCTGTATCTTCTTTTTTATACCATGGATAATGTACAGTAGTAGCTTTCATAAGATGACCTCCATAAGGTTAATTGGTGACGCTGATCTGTTCTTGTAGAAAGGTTATTTGGCCGTCTTGTAGCGACTTGACTCTGGCTAGTGATTCTACACGATATCCTTTGTCCTCTAGAATCTGTCGACCAGGTTGGAAGGTTTTTTCAATGACAATACCAATACCTGCAACAGAGGCACCAGCTTGTTTCACTACATCTATCAATCCTTGCGCAGCCTGTCCGTTAGCCAAAAAATCATCAATGATCAACACTCTATCGTTTTCAGCTAAGAATTCCTTTGCCACCGTGATTTCACTTGTTTCTTGTTTAGTAAAAGAGAAAACCTGGCTAGTATAAACGTTATCTTTCAAAGTCAGGGATTTCTTTTTTCTTGCAAATATAAGGGGAACATCAAGTGTATGAGCGGCGAAAAAACTTGGTGCAATTCCTGACGACTCAATGGTTATTACTTTATTAATGTTGGAATCAGTAAACCGTTCTGCAAATTCTTTTCCTATCTCAATCATCAGCCCAGTATCAATTTGATGGTTTAAGAAAGTATTAACTTTTAGAACCCCGTTTGGTAATACCGTCCCTTTTTCAAGAATGGTTTGTTGTAGTAATTTCATGTTTGTTCCTCCTCCTGAAAATAAAAAAATCCCGAAAGTTGTAAGCGGCACAAGATCTACAAGTGACCACTTTAAACTTTCGGGAATGCAAATAATCGACCCAGGTGGTTGAACCTAAGTACGGGAAAATTAAAGTATCACTCGTAGTCAAGCCATTTACGGTAGCTTGGTAGAGACTTGTAGGCCATATTCCCACTATTATACGAGTTATTTATTATATTGTTTGGATTATGAAGTGATTATAAAGGAAAAAGCACTTTTTGAAAAGGGTTTTTGGAGAAAAACACGAATAAAAAAATAAAAAAGTTAATATGGATTCGGAAAATGTATGAATATGAAGATGTCACTGAATTAAAATTACTTCCTTCTTATGAAAATGGGCAACTAAAATAGCGAATGATTGTACGGAAATCCAAACAACTTTCCCAATAGCCCTCTTAAACTATTTGCCTTAAAATGGAATTAGGGCTATAGAACTATATTTTCTTTATTTTTATGTTTTGCAGTTATGGAACAGGAGGTAAGGATGTTGAAACGAATACTTATGCTCATTTCATTGTCAGGTCTAGTATTTCTCGTTGGTTACTCTACTTATGAATATACCAGTTTTACGATAGTGAATTCAGAAAGCGGGATTACAGGCTTTATTCAAGAACACCTAGCGGATTTGGAGACGAGGCCGTTGTTATTGGAAACGTATCCAATTGAATATACCAATAAGGTGCTTGCTACATTTGAGCATAATGAAAAGGAATTGGGAGCAGTTATTTTTCAAAAAGGTTTATACGGGAAATTGAAACCTGAAAAAGTACTGCTTGATCGGTCCTTTTATTCTGAAATTATTGATACGAAAAAGGGAACTTTCATCCTATTCATTGGAGAGAATAAACAAACTTCCATACAGACCATCGAAACAGATATCGTTAGCAGGGGGGAGAGAGTAAAGTTAGCCGTCCCACCTCAAAAATATTTTTCAAGGATCAGGAAAATTGATCATGTCTCAAAAATTGAGTCAGAACCTAACTATATATATAGAACATTGAAAGGAGCCATATCTGGGGCCGCTGATAATATGGATGGGATGGAGTTGATGTTCGTGGACGAAGACCATCAATCCTTTCTAATCTATTCTAAAGAGGACTCTATATTAAAAACAGTCCTGGGCGTTTATCAATATAATGATCATGGCTTTGAAGTAACCGGAATGGAGAAACCTAACTTCTATTCGATGAAGGAAGAAAAAGATTTTTGCTTCGAAGAAAAAAATGTGAAAGCAGACGATACGGAGCATACATATATTCATGGATTAGTACCGAAAAAAGAAGAAATTCAAAAAGTGGTTCTAGAAGTGCAAAGGAAAGAGGAAGTAATTTACCAAATTTCAAGTAATGTGGTCGAAAACCAATTCCTTTTACATGTATCTTTACCGGAGCTCCCAGATGGGCATGGAAAGCTTATTAAAAAAATTTCATTTGTATGATAAAGAAGGCAAATATGTACGTACAGAGTTGAAAGCTAGCTGATTTGCTGGCTTTTGGCTTTCACAGGAATCGGCCTAACTTTTTATTGGTTCATCCGTTGTGGAAATATGTTTATAAACGGAGATGTTTTGAAGTATACTCACAACCATAAGTATGAACATCATCCAAAAGTACCCGATGTCTTGAATTACAAATGCAATTACGGATGCCACAAGCATAAGAAAGCTTGCCATAATACTGATCACAAAAACAATTTTACTCAGACTCAAAGTTACATCTCCTCCTTAACTATAGAAGTATAACATAGTAAATAGTATTGGGTACCTTTATACCCATGTTTAGGGTAAGGTATGTTTGTAATTATACAATAAAATTGGTAATTTCATCATTACAGTTATGTAAAATATTCGCAAAACGAAATATTCTACATCTTGGACGATAATTTAATGGGAAAAGTTGCCCAATTAATTTAAAAATGAAAGATAAAATTCTTATCTTTCATTAATATTTACTAACTTATGAACGTCTTTTAATACTTCGTCTTCCACTTCATGCCTTATCCATCCTACATTTGGTGCAAAAGCTGAATTGCCTTTGCGTATAGTATTTCCTTCCTTGTCTTTCTCTTCAAAATCTATAATAATACAATCTTTAAAAGTCTTTGCCGGAGTTTTTATCTCAGCATCAACTTCCCTTATGTGATAACTGATCTCAAGATCAAAATCCTCGATTCGTTCTGTCCATGTATTGCTGGCCTCCAATGGATAGGCTATTATTTTTGTCTTTGGGAATTTCTTAATATCTTCAGCAGTCCATTCAGAAGGAAATTCCTCAGACAATACGATATATCCATATATACCATTTTTCGTTTCTTCATAAAAATTACTTGTTTCTGATATATCAGATGAAGATTGGGCAGCCTCCAAGTCTACGATGGTCCTCACTTCCACAATATCACTATCGTCAACTTGACGATACAATACTCTATAGTCTGTATGCCCTTTTTCTTCTATATAGCGTCGGAAGGAGTAATCTCCTGAAGTTGGTAATAGTGGAACTGGGGCTTCTGCATTTCCTTGGCTTCCTTCGTTTTCTGTTCCACACCCAGTTGAAATTAGGGTGCAAAATGCAATAAAAAGAATAACAAGTACATTTCTCAATCCAACCCCTCCTTGAAAGGTTAAAGTTGAAGATAGTGTACCCATTATTCCATTTTTATAATTAATCTATTCCGAGCATTTCCAGAAATGGTGCGAAATCTTCACTGAAGTAATAAAACATAGGTTGATCTTTCTCGTTGAAGATTAGTATATAAGGCTTTTCTGCATCTGGAAAAATAAAAATGACTTGTTTGACAGGCTGCTTAAATACTTTTGTTTCAACATCTTCAGCTGGATCAAAAATCACCTTAATCATAAACCCTGTTTTTGGAGTAGGGTTAAGTTTTGGAAAGAGGGAGTCTGTACTTTTTACAAGTTTTAGGGCTTCTGCCTTGTTTTTCTCATCCAAAGGAATGGATTTTATTACCTTACCTTGTGTAACATCAAAGACTTCTATTGGAAGCGGCTGTGCAGAAAAGGTTATGGGAAAAGCTACACAGAAGAGCAATAGAAGCAAAATTACCTTCCTCATTTTTATCACCTCTCTTCTAGTATGAAGCAAAAGAAGTGAATTCATGAGGTAGTTTAGTCTTCGTGACCGAGAAAACGATACCCAATGTATAGAATTAGTATACAGCCTAAGGTAATCAAGATTAAATCATAACCGACGCAAGAAGATTGTAGACATAGTTCCCCCATATAAATCCTCCCAATTACAATTTTTTTACTATATGAAAAAGAAGGTAAGTTTATGCTTTATCTATTGAAGTAAGCGGTTACATAAAAGGGTGTTGAAAAGTCGAACGGAGGCTGTTGCTCTTGTTCGACTTTCTTGTTCATTCCACTTTTTCTTTTTCGTCTTGAATCTTTTCTTTCAATAACGTTACAGCCTCTTCCTTGTCATAGGTGAACAGAATCATATCGTTGGTAAGGTATCCTGTATATTCAAACACTATATAAGCGGGAGTATTTTCAATATTGTAATCTGGATACTTCTCCGCTGCCTCATCTAATCCGATGACTACGTCACTGTCCTTTAAGATCATTTCGATATCTTCAATTTCTGACAGTGATTCATCTTCTTTTTGTTCGACCACTTCAATATAAGAAAAACGATCCGGAATGTGTGCAGGCATACCGCAGGCTGTTAGAAAAAGGAGGAATAAGGATAGAATAAAGATTTTCTTCATTTATCAGCACCTCCATTCCTTTTATTATTCGACATAATTAGTGAAAACCCTTTTCTGAATTTAGTGCTTTTCGTGGACGTGCTCTCATACATTGTTAGGGACAACTCTCTTACAAATGAGGTGAGGATATGGAGCAATTTTTTTTATCTGTTTTTGAATTTTTCACCACATTGGGGGTTTGGGGGATCGCTCTCGGTTTAATGGTGGAGGTCATTCCTAGCGAAATCGTCCTTGGATATGGTGGTTATTTAATTTCTATTGGTGAGATAGAATTTATGGGAGCAATGCTTGCAGGGGTGGTTGGAGGTACACTCGCTCAGCTTTTTTTATACTGGGCAGGTAGTATTGGCGGTAGGCCGTTTCTTGATAAATATGGAAAGTACATATTGATACAGCCCAAACATTTGGACATCTCGGAAAAGTGGTTTCAAAATTACGGGCCGATTGTCATTTTTACAGCACGTTTTATCCCGGTGGTAAGGCATGCTATTTCCATTCCGGCAGGTATAGCCAAAATGAAGTTTTTTCCTTTTTTGGTATATACAGTGGCGGCGGTCATTCCGTGGACCTTTTTATTTTTATATATAGGCCTTCAACTGGGGGAGAATTGGCGGGAAATCAAACATGCTGCGCAACCGCTAATTATTCCATTAATGATTTTAATTATACTTGGAGCCATCACATATTTTGTATTTGATAGAAAAAGAACGGAATAGGAAGGGGGAGAGGATATGTCCAAAATTGAAGCCTTCATACTGGGGATTATTCAAGGACTAACGGAATTCCTGCCAATTTCAAGCACAGGTCACCTATATTTAGGCAGGAACCTATTTGGTTTGCAAGAAGCTGGGTTATTGCTTGATACGATGCTTCACTTCGGAACGTTGATAGCAGTCCTTTACTTTTACCGGGAAGAATTTTATAAGATCATCCGTAATCCTTTTGATAAATTATCATTTTTGTTGGTTATCGGTACTATTCCAGCAGTTGTTATTGGACTTGCTTTTAAAGATTATTTTGAGGAAATTTCCAAAACAGGTGTGACGATTGGCTGGGAGTTTCTGATTACAGGTGCCTTTCTTTGGTTTGCGGACTCCATTAAAAAGGGTTCAAAAAAGATGGAGGATATTACGTGGAAGGACGCATTGTTTATTGGTTCTTTCCAAGCTGCTGCTATATTCCCTGCCATTTCGAGATCGGGATTAACGATTGTAGCAGGCTTGTTTCGGAAGTTAGATAGGGAAACAGCGGCATATTTTTCTTTCTTGCTCTCAACACCCGCCATTGCGGGGGCTGTGTTTTTGCAAACGGTTGAGGTTGCACAGGTAGGCAGGGAGGATATTTCTTTATTTTCATTAATTATTGGAATTTTAGCATCTTGTTTCTTTGGATATATTGCGGTGAAATGGATGATTAATTATTTGAAAAGGCATTCTCTTCGGATATTTGCGATTTATGTATGGATTTTGGGAGTTGTGATATTGGCGCTTCAATATTTGGGGTTGTTTTAACTTTACGAATAAGGATAGGCCGTGTATACAAAATATACACGGCCTATCTTTATAAAATAAGAAAGTATATGATACGGTTGATTTCCGTTCCAGGCGCTTCGCTTGCCTGCGGGCGGTCCGTGAGCCTCCTCGGCTTTCAGCCTGTGGGGTCTCACCTGTCCCTTCCTCCCGCGGGCGTCTGCGCGCCTTCCACTCCAATCAACTAGGGTATTTCATACACCACTAGTTTTTCGTATTATTTATAATTCATCAAAGCCGTTATCTACTACGTTTACTTTTGTGTATTGTCTGGACTTTTGTTCGAAGAAGTCGGATTTACCCAGGTCTACGTCTTCGTATGCTTTAATCCATTTAAGTGGGTTTGTGCGGTATCCTTCAAAAGGGCGCTTGAAACCGAGTTGATGGGCACGGACGTTAGCGTAAAATTTGATATATGCTTCCACATCCTCCAATTCGATTCCTGCAAAATGATCTCCAATAATATGTCTTGCCCATTCAATCTCCAGTTGTGCCGCTTGTTGAAAAGTCTCCTCGACGAACTGTTCTAGACTAGCAGTGTTACATTCTGGGTATTCCAGAAGAACCTCTTTAAAGATTTTCACAAACAAATCCACGTGAATTTGTTCGTCCCTGTTAATATAATTAATCATCGTGCTGGAAGAGACCATTTTTTTGATTTCTCGCCAAATGATAGAAAAATGCAAAGCCTGAATAGAAGAAGAGACCTTCCAAAATAACATCATATACAATGGATTTTAGGAGATTATCTACAGATGGTGCTTCAGCAAATGCTTTGTACCCATCTGTTATAAAGTCATTTCTTTTTCTAAGGATGGGTTCTGTTCTCCAGTATTCAAACACTTCTTCTTGTTTCTTCCTCGGCACAAGACTTGATAAGACATAGGAGTAGGAATGGTTATGGATTACCTCTTGCTGGGCTAGCATAATCATTAGCGCATTAAGGCTGGAATCGGTCAAATAATCTGCCACTTTTCCTGCATAGTCAGTCTGAATGCTGTCAAGGAGTGCAAGAAGGCCAATGATCTTCAAAAATGCATCCTGTTCCTGTTGTGACAGGTGAGGAAATTGCTTGATATCCTGTGACATATTGATTTCAAATGGAGACCAAAAATTGGAGAGCATTTTTTTATATTTTGGATAAGCCCATGAAAATGCCACGTCGTCCCAATTTAGGACATTTGAGCTTTTTCCATTTATTATTTTGGTCGATCTATTCGGTGCGTCCACATCCATTATGATGCGTGATTTTAGGTGAGTATTCATCTGTTTTTCTCCTTTTTATTGGTATGCTTCTGAGGGCATTAATGATAGCTTTCTAACTTGAACACGATTCACATTCTTCTAATTCTGAAGATGTAGACCGAACATAGTAGGTTGTTTTCAACTTTTGCTTCCATGCATCTAGATGAAGTTCAAGTAACGCTTTGGCCTTCACGGTGTTCGTAACATACAGGTTAAAGGAAATGGCCTGATCGATATGTTTTTGTCTTGCAGCATTCTGGGCGATGCTCCAATGCTGATCGATATGGTAGGCAGATTTATAAAACCACGTTGTTTCTGCGTTAAGATCAGGTGCCGTTACGGGAATCTTGTAATCTTTTTTCTCTTCTGAATACACCTTTAGGAAAATGGGATCGATGCTAGCAGTGCTTCCAGCAATAATGGATGTAGTAGCATTCGGAGCAACTGCCATTAGATACCCATTTCGGACGCCGTAATTCGCTACTTGTTTTTGAAGCGTAATCCAATCCAGTTTGGAGGATGCCCCATAATTCCGTTTGTAAAAATAGTCACCAGTTTGCCAATCTGACCCTTCGAAAGCTGGGTATGAGCCTTTCTCTTTAGCAAGAAGGCAGCTAGCTTGAATCGTGTGAAACGCAATTTTTTCATAAAGTTCGTCTGCATAAAGTACCGCTTCATTTGACTCCCATTTAATTCCTTCTATGGCAAGCAGATGATGCCAACCAAATGTCCCCAACCCAATGGCACGATATTTCTCATTAGTCATCTTTGCCTGCAGTACCGGTATTTCATTTAATTCAATCACATTATCTAGCATCCGAACCTGAATGGGAATAAGGCGTTCCAGTTGACCGGCTATTATAGTGCGAGCAAGGTTAATGGAGGACAAGTTACACACTACAAAATCTCCGGGTGTTTTCACAGTTATGATAGTACCATCTTCTACGTATTGCTTTTTCGTTATCGTGGCACTTTGATTTTGGGTAATTTCTGTGCACAAATTTGTGCAATAAATCATTCCTTTATGAGCGTTAGGATTCATTCTGTTCACTTCATCACGATAAAACATGAACGGACTGCCGGTTTCTAGTTGACCTTTCATGATTGCTTTCATAATCTCTATTGCTGGTACTTTTTCTTTCGGGAGCTCAGGATGATTGATGCATTCTTCATATTTTTGGCGGAAGCTGCCAGCACCGACACTCTCATCATAAAAATCTTCAAGGGAATAGCCCATTAGTTTTCTAACTTCATGAGGATCAAATAAATACCAGTCTCCTCTGTTTTCCACCTGTTCCATGAACATATCCGGAATGCACACTCCATTGAAAAGGTCATGTGTACGCATGCGTTCATCACCATTGTTGAGCTTGCTGTCAAGAAAAGAAAAAATGTCTTTATGCCAAACATCTAAATAGACAGAAATGGCTCCTTTCCGTTGTCCTAGCTGGTCGACACTTACGGCCGTATTGTTTAGTTGTTTCATCCACGGTATCACTCCGCTCGATACGCTTTTGAATCCACGTATATCACTGCCGCGACTGCGTATTTTGCCGAGATAGACGCCAAGGCCGCCTCCTGATTTGGAGAGGTTTGCAATGTCGGTGTTGCTGTCATATATTCCTTGCAAGCTGTCATCAACTGTATCAATGAAGCAGCTTGAGAGCTGTCCATATGTTTTTCCGGCATTGGCAAATGTCGGTGTGGCAACCGTCATATACAAATTACTTAGTGCCCAATAAGCTTCTTTCACGTAATGAATCCGATTATTTTCTTCCTTTTGCATGAGGGTCATGGCAATGATCATGAATCGTTCTTGAGGCAACTCTAGTAAACGCTTATGATGATCACGTGTTAAATAGCGGTCAGATAACGTTTTGAGGCCAATATAGGTAAATAGATAATCTTTTTGAGGATCAATGATTGCCTCTAATTCATTTACTTCTTTATGTGTGTATGCTTTTAGGATTTGAGGTTGATAGATTCCTTGATCTGTTAAGCCTTTGATTAATGAATAAAAGTCCGTATAGGGTTTGGAGATGTTTCTGTTTCTGCAAACTTCCTGTTGCAGCTTTTGTGATAATAATCTTGATGCAACATAGGTCCAGTCTGGTTCTAGTTCGTCCACATGATTGAGGGCTTCTAGTATTAGTTGGTTTGTTAGTTCATCTTGGTTGTTGTGGTGCAGCAGTTTATCGATAATCTTGGTAGCTTTTTGTAAAAAACTTTTTGTTTCAAATGTTGGAAACTCGGACAAAACAGTCTCTAAATGGCTCTGGTATTCTTGAAAGGTAGTTAGACTCTTTTTCTTTTTATGTACAGTTTCGGTATGAACGGTCATTTTTTCACTCTCCACTTCATCAAAAATAAAAAAATCCACTCAATAGTTGAGTGGATCAAACGATCATAGAAAAAGGGAGAAAATGAAGGGGAGGATTCTTAGATAATATACTGAGGTGCGTCAGAAATAATCAAAAGAACCTTGTCCTGCTTTTACCGTGTTCTATGTATCGTTTCATCTTCTCAACTCCCGAAGAAAGAGAAACTAAATCGGTAAAGGCAGGTCTCCTGACTCGTGCTTCTTCCTTTTTTGACCCTTCCCATACAAGAGCCGTTAAGCCTTCATGTACAGTGGTTTCTCAAAATCGTCAGCACTTACAGTTGCGGGTACAGTTCCGGATTTTCACCGGATTCCCTATTAAGTCTAAAAAAGACACCTTTATCGTAAAAAGTTATAATTACTATATGTAGTTATATGTTTGTTTTGTACTATCTATATATAGTGTTTGTGTGGATGATAGTACTATCATAATGGAAACACAAGCAAATGGCAAGACATTTTATGGAGGCTTCGACGTGAAGGTGAAAAATCCTGCCGGGGTCTGACCCCGGCAAGATTTTTTTATTGTTCTTGTAATATTTGCTCAATAGAGCCGCTGATTTGAATGTCTTTCAAGATGAGTCCGGAGTTGATGAATTGTAAGCTTAGTTCCGGGCGGAGGCCTGTTATGATTGGTGTGATGCCGATTAGCTTGAGTGACCGGATGAGTAGGTCCATGGTGTGCAGAACTGTTTCGTCTAAACGGTAAACACCAGAAAAATCAATGATTAAGTGGGAAATGGAAAGGTTCTTACTTTTCTCCAACGTTTCTTCTATCAGTATTCCTGCGCGAATCTCATCAATTTCTCCGACAAGAGGCAGCACTCCCATTCCTTTTTGTAAAGGAACAATTGGGATAGACAGTCGAATATAAGAAGCTTTTGTTTCTATCATTTTCTGTTCAGTAGCGATGGAAAAGGCGTGACTGAATCCATACACAATAATATTGAAGATTTCATCTATCAGAATGAAAATATCTGTAATCTGATTCATGTGAAGTCCATCTTCCACACCTTCACGTTGAATAAACTCCCACAAGCATTTTTTATATAACGTCATATTAGAGAGTGTCTCTTCAAGTGACCCGCCGGCCTTTACAGACATGAATCCGACAGATTCCCCCCATTCTTTTGCGCGGTCTAAGACATTGTTTTCAGGATCGCGGACATAGTCACCCAAGAATACCACTAACGTTTTAAAGATTTCCTTGATCTGAACCTCTACTTCTTCTTCTCGATATTGCGGTACATTAGGATAAGCATTCTGTATTTCCAAAAGCATGCTAGCAGCTACTTCATTCTGTGAATCTATTAACTTCTGTCCTATTAGGGAGTGTGGCGTCTTCGTCATGTTAGAGTCCTTTCTTTTAGCCAGTTGTATTTTAATTGATATATTAATTTCTATTTTAATTTAAAGTCTAAAACATGTATATCATTTACTAGATAAGAATAGGAAATAAGCAGTATTTTTGGCTAATTATATTTAAAAGAGGTATAATTTCTTATTATTGAACAGATAGGAGTGTTAGTATGGAAAGAACTCAGTTAGCAGAAGATGTTTCCCTCTCTAGAATTGTACATGGAATGTGGCGTTTGAGTGATTGGGGTTACAGCCAGGAAGAGGTTGTGGAATTTATAGAAAAGTGTTTGGATCTTGGCGTTACAAGCTTTGATCATGCAGACATTTATGGTAATTACACAGTAGAAGAGCAATTTGGACAAGCATTAGAACTAAAGCCATCACTAAGGGACAAGATAGAAATAGTTACGAAATGTGGAATCAAGCTGATTTCTTCTAATAGACCAGAACATAAAATTAAATATTATGATACAAGCAAAGAACATATCATTCGATCCGTAGAAAAATCATTAAAGAACTTTCGAACGGATTATATCGACATTCTATTGATACATAGACCAGATCCAATGATGGATCCAAGTGAAGTGGCAGAAGCATTCACACAGTTAAAAGAACAAGGAAAAGTAAAGCGGTTTGGCGTTTCCAACTTTGCTCCTTCTCAGTATAAGTTACTCAACTCTTATCTAGATGAACCGTTGGTAACAAATCAGATTGAAATTTCCGCTACCCATTTAGAACACTTCGATAAAGGAACAATCGAGCAATGTCAAATGGATAGAATCTCTCCGATGGCATGGTCACCTCTAGGCGGAGGGAGTATTTTCACTAGTACAGAGGAAAAAGTTAACCGGGTAAGAAATACATTAGAAAAGATACAAGGAGAAATTGGGGCAGAATCTATGGATCAAGTTTTATATGCTTGGTTATTAACGCATCCTTCAAAAATCCTTCCGATAGTAGGTTCAGGGAAGATTGAAAGAGTAAAGTCAGCGGTTTCTTCATTGGATATCAAACTGAATTCACAGCAGTGGTTTGAAATTTTAGAAGCATCAAAAGGAAAAGAAGTGGATTAATTTTATTATATTTTCATAATAAAAAACCAGGACCATTGGCCTGGTTTTTTATTTGTGCTTTTTGTATTCCACCTAAAAATTGGACGAATTACCACTAGAACTTTAATTGGTTGTTTCGTTTATTCATGTGCTTTTTATAAATATCCGAGAAAAACATCAATCCAATTAAACCAAAAATGACATACGATAAGTTAAAGTACAATGCAGGATCGATCCTAATGTGATCTCCACCAGCAGCAACTTTAATTATTTGATAGGAATCCAAAGCGACTTTTGCAGCAATAAGGACAAATATTGCAACGAATACCCTCCAAAGTAATTTCATTTAAAACCCCTCCATCGATTGCATGAAAAATTTTCTATTTGTAAATGCTATAAAAGTTAAAATAATGGGTAAATAAAAGTAGAAATCAGTGCTAAAATATATCAAATTTTCGAAAGGAAAACAACCCGACTTTTGATCTTTTTATTGTGTATTATAACAGGTGTTGAGAAATTGGTCTATCATAAATCACTTTACAGAAATAAAAATACCACGTAGAATGAAAAAAGTCGCCTTTTGTCGAATGAAAGAAAGAAACACCGAAATCCGAAAAGAGAAATTATACTAGTATTACAAAAGGGAGGATTTCAATGTGAAAATGACATTGACGAAAAAAATAATTATCGGTCTTATATTAGGTATTTTAGTTGGCCTTGCCTTGAATGTTTATGCACCGTCCTTATTCGATCCATTAGATACATATTTATTTCAACCACTAGGGAAAATCTTTCTAAACCTCATTACAATGCTTGTTGTTCCAATCGTACTCATCTCCATTACACTGGGAGTAGTCGGACTAGGGGATACAAAAAAGCTTGGAAGTATTGGTCTTAAAACTATTTTGTTTTTCATGATTACTACATGTATTGCCATAACAATAGGTCTAACACTTGCCTCGGTTATTCAACCTGGACTTGCTGGTGATTTTGAGAGTATGTTGGTTGACGAACTAGCTGAAGAAGATACACCGGAAAAAGCTCCTCCGGTTATGGAAACACTATTAAACATTATTCCTACAAACCCGATCAAAGCAATGGCAGAAGGTGAAATGCTGCAAATTATTTCATTCTCCGTATTGCTTGGCTTTGCGATAAATGCATTGGGGGAAAAGGCAGGAAAGGTCAAAACCCTACTTGAACAAGCAAATGATATTGTCATGCTGCTTGTAAATATCATAATAAAAACAGCTCCATATGGGGCATTTGGTTTAATTGCTTCAGCCGTTGGCGGACTTGGCTTAGATGCTATTAAGGCTATGGGGGCATACTTTTTAGTCGTTATTTTAGCTTTATTTTTACATTTCTTTATCACATACGGTAGTGCTTTATTCTTCTTGGGGAGAATCAATCCAATTACGTTCTTCAAGCGTTTTATTCCTGCAATGAGTGTTGCTTTCAGTACATCAAGCAGTAATGCAACCTTACCGATGTCCATGGATGTCGCACAAGAAAATCTTGGAGTTCCAAAGAGGATCAGTAGTTTCGTACAACCGCTAGGCGCCACTATAAATATGGATGGAACAGCAATCATGCAGGGTGTTGCCACGGTATTTATTGCTCAAGTATACGGAATTGACTTAAGTTTGACGCAACTTCTGACTGTCGTAGGTTTGGCTGTTGTTGCTAGTATCGGAACAGCAGGTGTTCCGGGAGTAGGATTTATCCTGCTTGCCATGGTGCTAGGGCAGGTTGGCCTTCCGGTTGAAGGAATTGCCTTAATACTAGGAATTGACCGACTACTTGATATGACTAGAACAGCAGTTAATATCACAGGTGATGCAGCATGTGCTTATATAGTTGCAAGATCTGAAGATGGGGAAGTTAAACTACCAGAGGAACAAAGAATATAAATCGAAAGCCATTCCGGATTGTATATCTGGAATGGCTTTTTCTTATTGAAGATGAGTAAGTATAAAATTTTGTTGATTTCCGTTCCAGGCGCTTCGCTTGCCTGCGGGCGGTCCGTGAGCCTCCTTCAGGCTTCGCCTTCCGGGGTCTCACCTGTCCCTTCCTCCCGCGGGCGTCTGCGCGCCTTCCACTCCAATCAACAAGGTAGCTTCATTTATTGAAGGGTTTTTGCAATGCAATCCTGTGACTGAATAAGCATTAACTTAACATTTACGCAATTTTCAGCTGTGGATTGGAGCAAATGGCGTAGACTCCAGCGGGGGAGTAACGGTAGGTTGAGACCCCTGAAGCATTGGGAGGCTCTAGCACCGTCCCGCGGAAAGTGAAGCCATTTGCGGAAAGAAACAGCGGCGATTAACTACTAACTAATATATTATGCTGTAAAGGACTGGGCAGCTTTTTTTATTGTGAGATTTTCAGGCCGATTACACCGATTATTATTAGTGATAGCAAAAAGATTCGGATTCTGTCTTTTGATTCTTGAAAGAAAATCATCCCAAGGGCTACACTCCCCGCAGAACCGATGCCTGTCCAGACAGCATAAGCAGTGCCCATAGGTATTTCTTTCAAGGCAAGGGACAGAAAGTAGAAACTAGACAATCCAATTACTACAAAACATATGGAAGGGACAAGCTTTTTGAAGCCTTCTGCTAATTTAAGAGATGCCACTGCTCCGATTTCACAAATTCCAGCTATGATAAGGAAGATCCAAGCCATTTTATTCCCCCTCCTCTAGGACTTCTGTTTCCTTTGTATCATCAGAAGTTGTCATTTTTAATCCAATGATTCCAATCAGCATAAGACTCAGAAAAAACAGTTTGGAAGGACTTGCTGATTCTTGAAAATATAATATCCCTACAATTGCAGTTCCTGCTGCACCAAGACCTGTGAAAATGGCATATGCCGTTCCTATTGGCAAGAACTTTAAAGACTTAGAAAACAAATAAAAACTGATTGCCAATGTAATTAGAGTTATTATACTAGGCACTAGAACCGTAAAGCCTTCCGAATACCTTAATCCAATAACCCAGATAATTTCCAATAGACCTGCGATAAAAATATACATCCATTGCATTTCTATTTTCCTCCTATCTCCGTTGCTTTCCAGTAATGTTCAAATGCATGTTCTGCTTTCTTGTCAAAGTCAGAACTTGTATAAAAGAACCGTTGTACAAACAATCCATCAATCAAGCAGTAATATGCGTCAATAAGAGGTTCTAACGGTTGTGGTGGGATTTCACCTTTGTCTAGTCCTTTGCTGAAAATTTTAGACAAAATATCAGTCGTATAAGTCTCTGTTTGTAGAAAATGTTCATGTATTGATGACCGAAATTTTTCTTCAGGGAAAAGTAGGGTGCGTTTATACAATAAACCCAGTGTTTCGTCCTTCCAGAAATCTATCATGTTAATTAATAGACGCTTCAACAATGGTTTTGTAGAACTTGATTGAATCTCTAGTGAATCAATAGCGACTCTGTCCATAAACGTCTCCATCAGTTCTTGAAGGATGGTCATATATAAATCATCTTTATTTTTAAAATGAGCATACAAAGAGGGTTTCTTAATACCAACTAATGATGCCACATCATTTAAAGATGTCCCATAATACCCTTTCTGAGCAAAAAGTTGGAGTGCATGCTGCTTGATAAGCTCCGAAGTAGAAAATGACATGTTATACCTCCTGAAAAATAAAACTACCTACCGTTCGTTAGGTTGGCGATAAATCATATTATATGTTAAGTATCCTACTAAATCAATTAGTTTTATTTTTGAATGGAGAGGGTATTTAAAAGCTAAGAGATGAGGGAGGAATTGATGTGAATAAGAGGTTGAAAGACAAGTTGGAGAAGAGGCAGGCTCTTTTTAAATCACAAACCGAGCACAGAGCCAAAGGTAAAACCATTCGTTTAGCAGCCTCACGACAAGGAGCTCAGATCAATACACATCAACTCACAACTAGAGATTACAGTAAGGAGGTATTATCTTGAGTACAAAAAGAATTAATAGCCATATGGAGCGCGAGAAAAATAGAAAAGCGCAAAAAGCTGCTCAGCCTGCTTATGAGGTGTCAGTCAACGATAATTCTTTCAAGGTTACAGGTGTGAAATCTGAAAAAGAAGCCATTGATAAGTTATCAAAGTGGAGTGCTTTTCACAACATGATAAACAAAATGAAGGAAAATGACGAAGAAGTGAACATTGAAGCAAAGAAAATACAAGGGTAATGAAACACACCACAGTTGGTCTGTGGTGTGTTTCCATTTGCTTACTTTTATGTCTGGACTCGCTCTTTAAAATCTTCTACACGCATTGGAAAGAACGAATTCGATTAGAGTCTATTCCGAAGTACATCCAAGTAAAGAAGAACCAACGATAACCAGCGACAGATCTTCTTCCGATAAATGTAGGATAGAACCAGAATTGCTCCCCATTATTTAACCTTACCCATGTAAAACGATATAAACATCCATAAAATGCACCCGGATCCACTGCTAAAGCAGTAGGTCCACCAGGGGCACCGAAGCTGGCAGTTGGAGGTGGTGGAGTAGATGGCGGCGGTCCGGATGGTGGTCCGCTTCCGGGTCCTCCCCCAGGTCCTCCCCCAGGCCCTCCAGGTGGTCCAAATCCAGGTGGTCCTCCAGAAGGTGGTCCAAAACCAGGCCCTTGCCCACCACCGGGAGGCGGTCCGAATGGTGGAAAACTAAGTTGACGATAAGGATACATAGGATTGCTCCCTTCTATTCAATTCTCTATACGGTATGCAGGCGCCCAGAGGATGGTGAAACAAAAGATGGTTTTTGGATGAATAATGGCCAAAAAAAATATCAGGCTTCCAATAAGGAAACCTGATTAGTTTTGTTATTATTTTGCTATTAACACGGGGCAGTTAGCGGTGTTTGTAACTTTATCGCTTACACTTCCCAGAATTAATTTCTTTAATCCTCCAAGACCCCTGCTACCTATAATGATGAGGTCGTTTCCTTGTGTGTCGGCAAAATTGCAGATTGTTTTGGCTGGGTCTCCTTGCATGACCTCTACTGGAGCTTCAATTCGTTCTTGAGATAAAAGTGCATGAACTTCATTTAATGACTGAGTTATTTCATCATTTTCAGCTGTAGCAACTCGCTGTTTACTCGGCACCGTATCTTTTACATTACTTGTATAAATGTTCAAACCGTCTACATTGCCCATTCCACCAGCAGGAAGAGTGTCAGGTCTTGTAGCCGGTATCGGAACATTTACAGATGTTTCCTCAAGGACATGTATAATGGTAATGCGTGAGTGAAGCCTTTTCTTCATTTCTATCCCCATCTGTACTGCTTTCAAACTGCTCTTGGAACCGTCATAAGCAATTAAAATATTATTGAAAGTTTCCATTTTTATCTGCTCCTTTTTCATCGTTTTAAGTAAGTTTATTGTTATAAATTAAATACCCTAAGCAATAACTTTTAAAACTACAGAGAAGATGTGGAAAACCTCTACTTTGCTTGAATGGTAATATGCTCGAACTTTGTTACATCAAAAAGTCCAGTATCCGTCAACTTCAGTTCTGGGATAACAGGAAGGCTTAAAAAGGATAACGCCACAAAAGGATTAAAGTTATCCTGGCTGCCAATAAGATGAAGAGCATCATGAAGGTCCTTCAAATACGAAAGAGTTTGTTTTGTCGTCATATTGGCCATCAAGCCCGAAATCTCAAGTGGCAATGAGGCTACTACTTTTTCCTCACAAACAACCACTAGGCCACCCTTCATCTGTTCGATTGCTTGGACAGCAACTAACAGATCTTCATCGTTAGTTCCGACTGTAACAATATTGTGAGAATCATGTGCTACAGTGGATGCTATTGCTCCATTTTTTATTTGAAACCCTTTAACAATTCCAAGTCCAATATGCCCACGACGCTTATGTCTTTCAATCACTGCGAGTTTTAATTGATCTTCATCATGGTTGGGTACAAAGTGCCCATTATAGGTCGTCACGGTTTCTTTTATGTGCTTGGTAACAAGACTGTTCGGGATGATTTCTATAATGTTGCATGGTTTGTCTGCTTCCACACATATTTTCAAATCACTTTTATGGATAGGTTTCATGTTTAGAGAACCCTTTAAAAGTTCCGGAACGACGATGCGAGAGTGTTGATGATCCTGGTTCTTTATTCTTTTTCCATTCTTATAGACATCTTTGATAGAGAACTTTTCAAGGTCTTCTATGAATAGTAAATCTGCGCGGTACCCTGGTGCAACCGCTCCTCTATCCATTAAAGAAAAACACTCTGCGGCATTTAATGTCGCAATTTGTATAGCTAGCAGAGGGTCAAGTCCTTCTTGAATGGAGATTCGAATATTATGGTCGATACTACCCTCATTTACCAAATCATCAAGGTGTTTATCGTCTGTACAGAGTAGAAAGCGTCTTGCATTTTTTTCATTTACAAGAGGAATTAAGGCTCTAATATCTTTTGCGACAGTTCCTTCCCTCATCATGACGTACATTCCCCGCTTTAGTCTTTCTTTTGCTTCTTGTGCGGTGACGCATTCGTGATCGGTTTTTATGTTGGCAGAGGCATAGATGTTCAAGTCTTCAGGAGCAAGGCCTGCGCCGTGTCCATCAATTTTCTTATTTTGCTGAGATGCTTGTGTCAATTTTGCAATCATTGCTTCGTTGCCATCACGGACAGCAGGGAAATCCATCACTTCTGCCAGTCCGATAACCCTCTCATGTTCGTAAAATGGAGCAAGGTCATGTGCCTGGATAGTGGCTCCATTGTACTCGAAAGATGTAGCAGGTACACAAGATGGTAGCATGAAAAAGACATCAACCGGACATTCTTCTGTAGCATCCAACATGAACTGAATTCCAGAAGTACCACTTACATTTGCAATTTCATGAGGATCGGTAATGATGGTAGTGACTCCATGTGCTAGAATTGTCCGGGTAAAATAGTGGGGATGAATCATGGAGGATTCCATATGAACATGCCCATCAATTAGTCCTGGACAAATAAATGCTCCTTTAGCATCTATTACTTCATGCCCATCATAATTACCTATACCGATAATCATGCCGTCTTTTATCGCAAGATCTTGCTCTAGAATCTCTAAATTAAATACATCTATTATTCTTCCGTTTTTTATAACGAGGTCGGCTTTTGTCCTTTTTGCTGCTGCTTTTATCATAGATTTCAAGTTAAGTGTCATGTTTTTCCCCTCCAAAATAGATAAAACTCCAAGCAATAACTTGGAGTTCGACCATGGAGAATACCCCTCAATCTTTTTGCACTATTGATGCAGTTAAAATAAGAAGGTGGGGATTCTCGTAGTCAAACTCTTTACGGTAGTTTGGTAGAAACTTATGGACCATATCTCCAAGATTATACGAGTAGTTCAATATGAGTATTTTTCCCATTATAGTGGGGTGGAGGAATTTACGTCAAGCTTCTATTTATAGCCGGAAAATTTCGAATTTGGGAAAAGGGTTGGCTTTTGTTGAAAAAGGGTATGTAATAGTGTTTAAGTTTGAGGAATGGTATTATCAACAAAGAAGAATGGCTTTTACATATTTTAATATGGCCAATCTTTGATTATGCATGTCACCCTAAAAAAGAGGGGACTGCATTCGAATAACTATTATTAGTTTTGTTGCATATAGGGGGTTCATATGGCTGAAAGAGCAAGTAAGTATAAACGAAAAGTCAGTTTTAGAGCGGTACTACTCATTGCAGGTTTGTTAGCTCTAATTATGTTGCTTGGAATGCAATTATATATTAATACAAGAGACGTCAGTGCACTGACAGATCCTTTACCGCAATCATCGGTACTTTATGATAGGGATGGGGAAGTCGCTAGCAGGATAACCTCCAATCAGATAGAAGGTGTACCATCTGACGAAATTCCTGAAGTGATGAAGCAGGCGGTTGTAGCAGTAGAAGATCAGCGATTTTATGAGCATGATGGGTTTGACTTTGTAGGAACTCTGCGTGCCCTTACAACAAATGTTAAAGCTGGGGGCTACGTGCAGGGTGGAAGTACAATTACCCAACAATTGGCCAAAAACGTCTTTTTATCACATGATAAAACATTAAAACGTAAAACAGACGAATTCTTTTTAGCAAAAAAGGTCGAAAAATCTTATTCGAAGGACCAAATCATCAGTTTATATCTAAATCAGATTTACTTTGGCGAAGGAGCTTGGGGAATTAAACGCGCAGCTGCGGTTTATTTTGCAAAAGATCCAAAAGACCTTACACTTGCAGAATCTGCAACTTTGGCCGGATTAATCAAAGCTCCATCTGCGCTTTCTCCATTAAATAATGAGGAGCGCTCCATTCAACGCAGAAACTTGGTGCTCTCACTAATGCACCAACAAGGATTCATTACAGCAGAAGAAGTGGAAGCGGCAAAACAAGAAGAATTAAAACTGGAAACCAGACAGGTGGATCCTCATAAAGGGAAATACCCAAGCTTTACGGATTATATTATTGATGAGGCAGAAAAAATGTATGGCATCAGTGAGAGTGAACTCCTTGCTGGTGGCTACCGCATTTATACGACGCTTGAACCTAAGGTGCAGGAAGCTCTTGAAAAAGTGTATGCAGATCCGGAAAATTTTCCTACGGGTAAGTCCGGCGAGGTGGCACAAAGCAGTGGCGTACTGCTTGATCCGAAAACAGGTGGCATTCTAGGGATGATAGGTGGCCGGGACTATCAGTTCCGTGACTTTAACCGTGCATCTAAGCTTAAGAAGCCGCCTGGATCCACAGCAAAACCGTTGCTTGTTTATACTCCTGCCCTTGAAGAGGGCTATGATGTGTATGATATGTTAAATGATTCCCCAACGGAATTTGGTGATTACAAGCCACAAAATCACACTTTGGACTTCCGTGGGGAAGTTTCCATGTATGATGCAGTATTGAATTCTTATAACATTCCTGCGGTTTCCCTGCTATATGATATGGGGATCCAAAAAGGCATGGACGCAGCCAAAAAGCTATACTTGCCGGTTGATGAAAAAGAAGACCGTACGCTCGGAAATATAGCATTGGGCGGATTTCATGGCGTTTCCCCGAAACATATGGCCGAAGCGTACTCCGTCTATGCAAACAACGGGGAAATTATTGAATCGCATGGAATTGTTAAGATAGAAACAGTTACAGGAAAAGAAGTGGCTACTTTTGAGGAAGAAAAAGAACGTGTTTTTTCCGAAGAAGCCGTTCAAAAAATGAACTTTATGCTCAAAGGCGTTGTAGAAGAAGGAAGTGGAAAGAACGCTATTATTGAAGGACGGGAAGTTGCCGGAAAAACAGGTTCCACTCAAACAGCTGATAATAACCATGGCGCCACTTCCAATCAATGGTTTGTTGGTTTCACTCCACAAATTGTGGGGGCATTCTGGATTGGTTTTGATAAAGAATCTGCTGATAACGTCCTTCCCATCATCTCTGGAGCGGGAAGCCCTTCAGCCAAGGTATTTCAGCAGGTCGTAAGTGAAGCTTTAGAAGGAGAGCCAGTAGAATCCTTCAATCTTCCAGCAAATCTGCAGAAGAAGACAGCCTCGGCGAATAAGGAAGAGGAAAAGCAGGAGCAAGAACAGCCAAGAAAGAAAGATGAAAAGAAAAGAGATGAGAAGGAGAAAAAAGAAGAGAAGAAAAGAGAAAAAAAAGAAAAAGAGCGTGGCAAAAAAGACCGAGATGACGATGACTGACAGTAACCACCTTCCCTGGTAAATGGGGGAGGTGGTTTTTATATGTTTAGACCATACAATTTCGTGATAAAGACTATTAAACCAAAAGTTTAATGGAGGGATTTTGTGACCTATCAAAAGACGATGGAGAAACTTTCAAACATGAAATTTATTAAGCCGGACAAAGTACTAAGCTTATATTTGCACACAGACCGTAGTCATCGGGACCAGCAAGGTGGCGAATGGAAGATAGCGTTAAAGAACGGGTTTAATCGACTTGAAGAATATATAGGGGCTAGCAGTAAGGAAGAATTAGAAAGATTGCGTTCCATTCGTGAAGATGTTGAAAAATATGTTGAAAGTAAAGAACGCAAAATGCCGAGAGGGCTGATCATCTTTGCATCTGCAGATAGCGGTCTATGGGAGACGTTTGAATTACAAGTTTCCGTTCCGACGAATTTTTATTGGGAAGAATACCCTGTACTAGATGAGCTTCAAAAAATGTATCAGGCATACCCTTTAACAGGTTTTGTTCTTATGCAAAAGAACGAAATTAAAATTCTTACATCCATCTTCGGCTTGATTGAAGAAAGTCAGTCGATGGCATTTGATTTAGAAATAGATGATTGGAGAATGCATCAAGGTCCATCACATCACAGTTCTAGTATGGGAAGTGGAGCCATTAAAACGGCGAGCCAGGTGGACCATTACGAAGATCGCATCCATGCGAATCAGAAGAGGTGGGTAAAGAGCCTTGGCAGCAAGCTTGATAGAAAAGCAGCGAATAAGCAATGGGAGAAAATAATTTTAGTTGGAGACAAGGGAGAAGCCGAATTATTAGAACAATATATGAATAAAAAGGTAGATGCCATTATTCAAAAGAACCTCTTGAACGAAAATGAGAGCACTGTTTTAGAGAAGTTATTAGCTTGATTTTTAGTAAAGCCCCCTACATCAAGGGGGCTTTTATTATGATTCTTAGCGCTAAATAATAGGGTATTCCGCTTCATAAATCGGGTCTGAGTAGTAAGGAGGGTGTGGTCCGATTTTTGGCATCGGCCACTTATTTTGCTGGTAAACCATTAGGATTTTTGCATCAGATTGATTAATCAACAATAGTTTGACTTCAGGGTTAAATTCATAACGCAAAATAATCAACTCCTTAGCTATTGTTCATTTTTTTGAAGGGATCTCTTTGGTCAAGAAGCCGTAAACTCTCCACCATTTACATGTAGCACTTGCCCTGTAACAAATCGGGAGTCATCAGATGCTAGATAAACATACGTTGGGGCTAACTCAAAAGGTTGAGCCGCGCGATTCATTGGGTTATATGCACCGAACACTGCTACTTGATCTGATGAAAAACTTGCAGGGATGAGAGGTGTCCAGGTTCTTCCAGGGGCGACGGCATTAACGCGGATACCTTGGTCAACGATACTATTGGCAAGCGCGCGTGTAAACCCGACGTTCGCTGCTTTTGTAGCGGTATAATCAATCAATTGTTTTTCCCCTGCATAAGCGACTACGGAGGCGGTATTGATGATGGAACTGCCTGACTTTAGGTAGGGCAAAGCAGCCCTAGTTGTATAGAAATGGGAATAAATATTCACCTTGAAGGTGTCGTCAAACTGTTCATCCGTTATATCAAGCAAACTTAGTTGTTGGAATTGTATTCCCACATGATTCACCAGAATATCCAACTTTCCAAAAGCTTGGATTGTTTGCTCTACAATTGCTACACATTGTTTCTTCACTCTTAAATCCCCGGGCATTAGGATACACTGTTGCCCAAGCTCTTCAATTCTTGCTTTTGTTCTGTTGGCATCTTCATGTTCATCAAGATAGGAAATGGCTAGATTTGCACCTTCTTTTGCATAAGAAATCGCTGTCGCTGCACCTATACCGCTATCACCCGCAGTAATGAGTGCAATCTTTCCTTTCAGCTTCCCGCTGCCTTTATAATGCGGATTTTCAATAATAGGCTTTGGTACCATATATTTTTCCAATCCAGGCTGTTGTAACTGCCGCTGTTCCGGGAAGTTGATGGGTATTTCTTGGTATTCTGTTATTTTTCCATAATTAGGATATAAGGGATAAGGGTCTTTTTGTTTATTCGAATCAAACCAATTTTGAAACTCCTTTAGCTCCTCGATGTTCCGCTGCTTGTCATATGGGTCCATCTAAAACCTCCTTTGACCATCCTATACACAACTATATGTTTATTAATAATATAACTTGGTTTATGCATTTTTTATATTTTCCTTATTTCATCTCCATCTCTAGACCGAGTGAAAAAGAACCGGCAGTCTGTTATCAGCCATTATTAAAGACGATACACTGATGATAGATAATAAATAGTGGAGGGCAAATAATGAAAAATATGATTACTATTTTCAAGAAACCAAATTACAGTTTGCTGTTTTGGTCATCTTTTACTTCTACAATGGGAAGTATCGTTGGTATCGCCGCGTTGATGCTGTATTTGTTGGACAGATATACAGATCAGCCATTCTATGCAGCATTGACGGAATTAATGTATTCTTTGCCGACACTTGCTGTCTTCTTTTTGGTGGGGGTACTTGCAGATAGAATGGATCGACAGAAGATTGCGGTATACAGCGATGTGATTTGTGCCATTTTGTCTCTGGCGCTGATGGGGGCCATCTATATTGATTGGATGCCGCTTGTGTTTGCAATACTATTCTTAAGAAGTGCGGTATCGAAATTTTTCCATCCTGCCCAGGCTGCGATCATCCAAGGAATCCTTACAAAGGATGAATACACAGTGGCAGCAGGACTAAATCAAATGACAAGCAGTTTGTTCATGTTGTTTGGCAATGCTCTTGGAATTTTTATCTACTGGACGGTTGGCCTTCAGGGTGCTATATTTGTATGCTTTGTCACTTATATGGTCAGTGCGATACTAATCCGTGCGTGTAAGTTAGAGGAGAATGTCGTCTTGCCGAATGGCCGACACAAATGGACGCAACTTAATGTCAGGTTTGTAGCGAATGATTTTAAAGATGGAATGCTTTATATTATAAAAAATCCTTTGTTGGTCTACCTTATCATTGGTTTCTTTGTTTTTGGAATTGTAAACGGAGGGCTTTCCGTCATGCCGGCCTATATACTTAAATATAAACTTGCCCCAAAAGACTATGAGGAGTTCATGATAGTAATGGGAGTAGTATTTGGCATCTCGGTTTTAATTGGAAGCATTGTTGCCTCGATGATGGCGAAGAAGCTAAAACTGTATCAAATGGTCATCATTGGTTTAGGTGTCTCTGGTGCTTTTGTCGTGGCTAGTGGATATAGCCCGGATATGTATTACTATTTAGCATTCACCGCTTTAATTGGTCTTGGCCTGCCTTTTGTCAACATTGGAATTGGGGGATGGCTACCAAGGATTGTAGATCCTAAAATGATGGGCAGGGTACAGGGATGGATTACGCCATTGATGATGTTATCTCAATCTATTACTCTTGGAGTGATTGCGTTAACTTTTCAAAAAATCCTTTCGGTGGAAGGGCTTCATCTTCTTGTAGGGGGCTGCTTATTGTTTGTTGGATTATTTTATATGTTCACCTTGCCTAAACACGCTACTGAAGAGGAAGAGGGAGCCGATGGATTGGAAAACTCCGCTTCTGTGTAAAATTAATCTTTGACAAAATAGAAAAAGCAAATTAACATAGGTATCAGAAATTGCTTTCCGAAAACTTTATACGAATCTACCACTAGGGGTGCCTTTATAAGGCTGAGATTGAAGTGTGACTTCAAGACTCTTAGAACCTGATCTGGTTAACACCAGCGTAGGGAAGTGGGGTCGAAACACTATACTTATAATGTTAGCTGTACTAGTGAATTTACCACCTTCTTTGCGCAAGCGAGGAAGGTGGTTTTTTGCATTTTACTTACAATTTTAGGAGGAATGGAGAATGAAATTTTCACAGTTGGTAAGAAAGAAAGCGGATCATATTTGGGAGGCGAGCTTCCATCACCCATTTGTAAAAGGGATAGCAGATGGAACTTTATCATTGGAGTCGTTTAAATATTATGTACTGCAGGATGCCTATTATTTAAGCCATTTTGCAAAAGTTCAAGCATATGCCGGAGCGAAGGCTTTTGATTTACAAACGACAGCAAGACTAGCAGCACATGCACAAGGTACATATGAAGCGGAATTATCCTTACACGAAAACTTTTCGAAACGTCTTGGGGTGACAGAAGCAGAAAAGGCGTCATTCCAGGCAGCTCCGACCGCACACGCTTATACTTCCCACATGTATCGTGCGGTGTTGACAGGCGGATTGGGAGAAGTGATTGCAGCCCTGTTGCCTTGCTACTGGTTATATTATGAAATTGGTGAGAGATTAAAAGACTGCACGCCAGCAGAACCAATCTATCAGGAGTGGATTGCAGCATATGGTGGGGAATGGTTCAAGGAGCTTGTGGAAGAGCAGATCAATAGATTGGATGAATTGGCGGAAAAAGCAACAGAAGAAGAGAAAGCGAGAATGCTTGAGTATTTCACCATCAGCAGTCAGTACGAATATTCCTTCTGGGAAATGGCCTACACTTTGGAGCAGTGGCCGGTATCTGAAGCGGTAGTGAAGGCTTAGGGGGGAATTATTATGAGCAAAGGATTAAAGTTTACGGATATTTTGGTGACGGTTATTATTGCATTGGTATTCGGGATTGTTTATAAGATTTGGGCCCCGGTGTATAACGTCCTGGCTCCATTCGGTCTGCAGCTTCAAGAGCTGACGTATGGCATGTGGTTCATTGCCGCTACAGTTGCTTATCTCCTGATCAGAAAAGCCGGTGTCGCTTTCCTGGCAGAGGTGGCAGCCGCCTCAGGTGAGTTCCTGGTCGGGTCGGAATATGGATTGATGGTGTTGATATATGGGGTGATACAAGGTTTTTTTGCTGAAATGGTATTTATGGCTTTCCGCTATAAGAGGTTTGATGTGCTTGTAGCATCTCTTGCAGGGGCCGCAGCAGGTGTCGGCTCGCTTCTTTTGGACCTATTTAGAGGCTACCTGTTTGATTATGTATGGTGGAATGTAACATTGCTGGTCTCTTTCCGCTTGATCGGCGCGATACTTTTAGCTGGAGTACTTGCTTATGTTTTAGTAAAAGCACTAGAAGCAACGGGAGTCACAAGCCTACTGAGACCGGTGAGCAAGGATGATTATGATTCCTTAAGGCAATAGGGAGGCAGAAATGGAACCAATCATAAAATTAAACAATTTAAGGCTCAAATACCCTGGGGGCAATAAGATTTTTAATGATTTGTCCCTTGAGGTCAAAAAAGGGGAAAAAGTATTGATTCTTGGACCCTCCGGAAGTGGGAAATCCACGCTCCTTCAAGTGTTCCCAGGAATTATTCCAAATGTGGTGGAAGTGCCGATGATTGTGGAAGACCAGCTTTTGCCCAATTCATGGGGGTATGTCTTCCAAGACCCTGATGCCCAGTTTTGTATGCCCTATGTAGATGAAGAACTTGCTTTTGTACTGGAAAACCTTTCAGTTCCAAGAGAGCAGATGAAAAGTAGAATTGCGGATGCCCTGGAAATGGTGGGATTGGAGTTGGCGAATCCCCGCTCAAAAATCCAGCAACTCTCAGGGGGGATGAAGCAGCGGCTTGCCATTGCCTCTGTCCTCCTGATGGAGCCAGACGTGCTCTTTTTGGATGAGCCGACAGCTTTACTAGATCCTGAAGGTACTAAGGATGTATGGGACACCATTAAGAAAGTGGCAGATGATAAAACTGTGATCATCGTGGAACATAAAGTGGAGCAGTTGCTCGACTTCGTGGAGAGGGTCATCGTTTTGGATGACGCTGGAAATATAATTGCTGATGGTAAGACGCAAGATGTCTTTAAAACCTCGCTTTCTCATTTAAACCAATATGGAATATGGTACCCGGGTGCTTGGGAGAATTATTTGAAAAACAGAAAACCCTTCTCCATGCTTAACATGGAGGCTGAAACGGTGTTAAAAGTGAACGGTCTTTCAGGCTATCGTGGTAAAGAGAAAAAGATTTATGTGGAGGAAGCGGAAATTCGTAAGGGGGAATGGATTTCCGTGATAGGGGAAAATGGGGCAGGGAAAAGCACATTGCTTGAATCGGTAATGAAGCTGATAAAGACAGAAGGTACCCTAGAAATCAATGGGGAAAAGGTCAAAAGAACCCCCACTGACCTAATCACCTTCGTTTTCCAGAACCCTGAATTCCAATTTGTGACCAAGTCCGTGGAAGCTGAAGTAGCTTATTCACTGCGCTTGAGGAAAGTGGAAGAAGAAACGGTAATGGAAAAAGTAGAAGAAATGCTGAAGCTTTTTCAGCTGGACTATGTGCGTCATCACCACCCTTACCAACTATCTGTTGGCCAAAAACGAAGGCTTAGCGTAGCGGCTGCAGTCATTCATCAGCCAAGTATTCTTCTATTAGACGAACCGACATTCGGCCAGGACAGCAGAAACACATTTGCCATGCTGGAATGGTTAGAAGCATTAAAGAATGCAGGTGTCTCAATCTTGATGGTCACTCATGATGAGCACATCGTATCTGAGTTTTCTGATGCAATTTGGACAGTAATGGACGGGCGGCTGATTGATATTAGGAGTAATATAAGGGTAAGAGACAGGGGAGAAAAGGATGCAGTTGGAGCTTTATAAAAATAAATCATGGATGCATGATATTAATCCCAGCTTTAAACTATCAGGGATGGTCCTCCTCTTTATAGGTGTTCTGTTCATTCATAATATCAATGTGATACTGAACTTAACAGGAGTTCTATTGTTGGTCTATCTTTTAATGACAGGACAATCCTATAAACTGAAACTTTTATTACTGGTTCCATTTTTCTTTTTTATTTTTCACTTCGGCGATCTCTATGGTCTTGTTTGGTAGAGGAGATACCATCTGGTTTGAATTTGGATTGATAAATGTCTCTGAGGAAAGTTTTTATCGTGGAGTTCACCTGGGTTTACGGTCACTGGCATTTGCTTTTTGCGGGTTGATTTTTGCCCTTACGACCCAGCCGGTATATTTATTTTATTCCTTGATGCAGCAATGGAAGCTGCCGCCGAAATTTGCTTATAGCTTTATGGCTGGTATCCGTCTATTGCCGTTAATCCTGGAGGAATTTCTCACCTTAAGAAAGGCGCTGATTGTTAGGGGAGTGGAACAGAAAGGCAGTTTGTTGAAAAAGGTGTATTTTTACAGCATTCCATTACTATCCCAGAGTATCAGGAGAGCGCACAGAATAGCAGTGGCCATGGAAGCGAAGCGTTTCAGTAATCATGATAATCGGACCTATTATTACCAGATGGGCTACTCCCGGAAGGATCTGTGGTTCGTGCTTTTAATCCTGTTGATGATTGCTTTGTCCCTTTATCTTGGCATAAGGCTACCCTATGTACCGGTAACAGATGTCAGATACAGCGGATAGTATGCATTTTCTTTTGAAAATTAGGAATTGTGTGCTATACTGAAGCCATCAATTGAATAACTTGTAACACTAGGGGAGTCAATAGTGACTGAGATGGAAAGAGTAATTTCCAGACCCTTTGAACCTGATCTAGTTTGTACTAGCGTAGGGAAGTGGAAATGTTCTATCACTGTTGGCTTTACATACCACATATAGATGAAAACCCACTCTTTACGTTAAAGAGTGGGTTTTTTGTATTTTATAATGTTGCATTAGAATCCCCTGGTGATTTTAGTGCAAGGTGTGAGACACCTGAGGGAGATAGCGGTAGCTTGAGACCCGCAAGCGTTGCGAGGAGGATCAAGCATCGCCCCTAGGAAAGCGAACACCTGGAACGGAAATCAACAGGAGTTAAACAGACATGTAAGATTTTTCAAAAAAGGGTGAGGATCTTTGCAATTACATCTTATTACAGATGGTAAAAAAACGCAGGAAGAGCTTGTTGCCATCTTGAGTAAAGTCCAGGAGTCAGTGGATTTTATCCATGTAAGAGAAAAACATCGAAGTGCACAGGAGGTCTTTGAACTTGTGCATGAACTGATTAGATCTGGAGTCCGGCCCGGGAAAATCATTATAAACGACCGTGTCGATGTTGCCCATGTGCTTTATGTCGGCGGCGTACAATTGGCCTATCACAGTCTTGGAGTTTCAGAGATTCGCAGAAATTTTCCTGACTTAAGGGTTGGTAAATCGGTACATAGTTACGAAGAGGCCTTACAGGCAGAAATGGACGGGGCTGATTTTATTCTATTTGGCCATATTTATTCGACCTCTTCCAAGGAGGGGTTGGTACCTAAAGGTCTGTTGGAATTAAAAAGATTAACAACATCCTTGAAGATACCCGTTATTGCCATAGGTGGAATAACTCCTGACAAAATTAAGGAGCTTAGGGCTTTTGGGGCTGGAGGAATCGCGGTCATGTCCGGAATCATGGATGCAAAAGATAATGTTCGTGCAGCGAAAGCCTTTCAAGCAGCATTGCTTGCCGAAAAGGAGGAGATTGGATGAATAAAAGCTATGACGTAATTATTATCGGTGGTGGTGTCAACGGCTGTTCCATTGCGTATTACCTTGCTTGTGAAGGCAATAGTATATTGCTTTTGGAAAGGGAAAAGTTGGCGGGTAAGGCATCAAGTGCGGCTGCCGGCATGCTTGGAGCACAGGTGGAAGTGACAGAAGAAGGAGCACTTTTTGACATTGCCAAGGAAAGCAGGGCGATGTTTCCCTCTCTTCAATACGAATTGAAAGAGCACTCGGGAATCGACATTGAACTTGTGCAGAAAGGGATGCTGAAGCTTGCCATGAATGAGGAAGAGGCACGGCATCTAAAAAGCACGATAGACTTTCAACAAAAGTTAGGGGAACGGGCAGAGTGGCTTGCCCCAGAACAAGTAAAGGAAAGGGAGGGCCAACTATCGGATGCACTGGTGGGGGCGATGGACATTCCAATGGATGGCCATGTCAACCCTGAACGACTTACCCATGCGTTTGCTAAATCGGCAGTCAACCTTGGAGCGGAAGTGAAAGAGTATGTAGAGGTGTACTCGCTGCTGATGGATGGGAGTACCATTAAAGGTGTCGAAACTAGCAATGGTACATTTCATGGGGAGAATGTAGTCGTTGCAACAGGAGCTTGGAGTAAAAGGCTGCTAAGTGAATGTGGAGTGAATTTACCGGCTTACCCAGTTAAAGGGGAGTGCTTCTCTGTCATCACAGACCGACCGTTGTTGGCAAGTACTATTTTTACAGAAAGTTGTTACATTGTTCCGAAGTGTGGAAACAGGCTGGTTATCGGAGCCACGATGATTCCTGACACTTTTTCCGAGAATGTTACGGTAGGTGGACTTTTTCAATTAATGAAGGAGGCTGCCAAAGTGCTTCCGGCTTTGAGGAGTGCCACTTTTGAACGGTCCTGGTCTGGAATACGGCCGCAAACGGGGGACGGTTTACCTTATCTTGGGCAGCATCCGGAATTTAAGAATCTCGTCATCGCTACCGGACATTACCGGAATGGAATTTTGCTTTCACCTATCACAGGAAAACTCGTAGAAAAAATGATTCATGGTGAACCTTTGCCTGTTTATATGGAAGCTTTCAAGTTAGATAGATTAAAAGAATATGCAAGGGGTGAGTAGTTTGAAGTTGATGATTAATGGTGAGGCTATCGAAATTCCGGATTCGGTTAAGACCGTATCGGAACTGTTAAAGCATTTTCAACTGGACCAGAAGGTGGTCATAGTGGAAAAGAATAAAGAGATACTGCAAAAGGAAGACCATGTAGCAGAGAACGTGCAAGATGGAGATCAATTCGAATTAGTACATTTCGTAGGAGGCGGTTAATATGTTGAAAATTGGTTCATATTCATTTGATTCGAGGTTGTTGTTAGGAACAGGGAAGTACCCAGACTTTGATATTCAAAAGAGAGCGGTGGATGTTTCAGAAACGGAAATACTGACATTTGCGGTCAGAAGAATGAACATCTTTGAAGCGAGTCAGCCAAACTTTTTAGAAAAGCTAGATTTGGAGAAATACACGTTGCTACCGAACACAGCAGGTGCGAAAACGGCCGAAGAAGCTATAAGAATAGCGAAGCTTGCGAAGGCTTCCGGGCTTTGCGACATGATCAAGGTAGAGGTAATTGGTTGTTGGAAAACACTCTTGCCAGATCCGGTAGAAACGTTAAAGGCAACGGAAGAACTTTTAAAAGAAGGATTTACGGTGCTTCCGTATACGTCAGATGATGTCGTGCTTGCTCGAAAACTAGAAGAGCTTGGTGCCCATGCCATCATGCCAGGTGCTTCTCCAATCGGTTCTGGTCAAGGAATCATCAACGAGCTGAACTTGGGCTTTATTATTGAGCAATCAAATGTACCGGTTATCGTCGATGCAGGAATCGGTTCACCAGCAGATGCTGCGAAGGCGATGGAATTGGGAGCCGATGGAGTGCTATTAAATACGGCTGTTTCAGCAGCTAAAGATCCCGTGAAAATGGCAGAGGCTATGAAACTTGCGATTGAAGCTGGGCGTCTCGGTTATGAGGCTGGAAGAATGGAAAAGAAACGTTATGCGACAGCCAGTAGCCCAAGTGAAGGAATGAGTGTCGGGTAATGGATCGGTATTCACGTCAAACTCTGTTCGCACCGATTGGAGTGGACGGCCAGAAAAGCATCGGTGAAAAACACGTGTTACTCATCGGTGCAGGGGCATTGGGCACGGGAAATGCGGAGGCGCTGGTCAGAGCGGGAGTCGGAAAGATAACGATTATAGACAGAGATTATGTGGAGTGGAGCAACCTTCAACGTCAACAGCTTTATTGCGAGAAGGATGCACGTGAAAAATTGCCAAAAGCAGTGGCAGCAAAGCAGAGGCTCCAGCTAATCAATTCAGAAGTGGAAATAAATGCTCACGTTGCGGATGTGACTGCAGACATGCTGGATGCGCTAGTGAAAAAAGAGGGATTCGACCTGTTGCTTGATGCAACCGATAACTTTGATATCCGCATGATTATGAATGATATAAGCCAAAAGCATGGTATTCCTTGGATATATGGGGCATGTGTGGGGAGCTATGGTATTTCTTTTACGATCTTTCCAGGCGAAAGCCCATGCTTGCAGTGTTTGCTGAAAACCGTTCCACTGGGAGGGGCAACCTGCGATACAGTCGGAATCATTGCCCCTGCTGTTGGGATGGTGGTCGCGCATCAAGTTGCAGAGGCATTGAAAATCCTTTCAGGTAACAGAAGGGACTGCAATCGTAAGCTCGTTTCCTTTGACATATGGAAGGGGCAGTATGTCTCCTTGAATGTAGCAGGATTGAAGAACACTGAGTGTTTAAGTTGCGGAGAGAATAAGGCATATCCTTATCTATCTTTTGAAAACCAGACGAAAATGGCTGTTCTATGCGGAAGGGATTCTGTGCAGATAAGGCCGGCGGAAACGATGTCAAGAGATCTGGTGGTTCTGAAAGAGCTTTTAACAACTCAGGGAATAAGTGTGGAATCAAATCTTTACTTGATGTCCTTTCATGTTGAAGGCCATCGTTTGGTAGCTTTCCAAGACGGTAGAGTGCTAGTTCATGGAACAAAGGATATTGTTAGAGCGAAAACATTGTATCACCGATATTTAGGATAAGGGACTGAGAAACCTATGGTAGCAAAAGTATTAACAATAGCAGGTTCCGATAGTGGCGGAGGGGCCGGCATCCAGGCAGATATCAAAACGTTCCAAGAACTGGATGTGTATGGGATGTCGGCCATCACCGCATTGACTGCCCAAAACACATTAGGGGTTCAAAGCGTCTATCCCATTCCCGTTGACATGGTGTTAGAACAATTGCATTCCATTGCAACAGATCTAAAACCAGATGCGTTAAAGACCGGAATGCTTTTCAGCAGCGTCATCATAGAATCGGTAGCAGCCAAGATCCAAGAGTATGGCTGGGGAAATGTAGTGGTGGATCCCGTTATGATAGCCAAGGGCGGAGCGAAACTTTTACAAGAGGATGCCATCAAAGCTATTCGCGAAAAGCTCTTACCACTTGCAACTGTTACAACGCCGAATATCCCTGAAGCGGAAGTGCTGACGGAAATGACGTTGGATAACATGGACAGAAGAAAAGAAGCTGCTCGAATGCTTCATAAACTCGGATCTTCCCATGTTGTCATCAAAGGTGGGCATGGGAAAGGGGAAGAGTTGATTGACCTTGTATATGATGGGAGTAGCTTTTTGGAATTGAAAAGTAATCGAATTGATACAAGGCACACTCATGGAACTGGCTGTACGTTCGCAGCGGCAATTGCTTCAGGTCTTGCTAAAGGTAGTACCGCAGAGGATGCCATCTTGACGGCGAAACGATTTATCCACCTCGCCATTGAGGTACAGCTTGGAATTGGAAGTGGTCATGGCCCGACCAATCATTGGGCATACCGAAAAGCAGGTGTTGGGGTATGAAGAGGGAGTGGCTGAACCTATATTTTGTGATGGGGAGTACTGATTGTGATGGTCGCGATCCTAGGGGTGTGCTGCAGGAAGCAATCAATGGAGGTGTAAGTTTTTTTCAGTTTCGTGAAAAAGGGCATGGTGCCAAGGTAGGGATGGAAAAAAGGAAGCTTGCATGGGAGCTTAAGGAAATCTGTAAGAGGCATGATATCCCATTTATTGTGAATGATGACATTGAATTAGCTTTGGAGGTTGAAGCAGATGGTGTGCATATTGGGCAGGAAGATACACCTTTTTCAATGGTAGCGGAACGTCTAACACCTGAGATGATTATCGGTGTATCATGTCACACGGTGGAAGAGGCTTCAGCGGCTGTGGATGATGGGGCAGATTACATTGGAGTAGGTCCCATGTACTTTACTACGACCAAAAAAGACATCAGGGAAGTAAAGGGGCCGGAGGTAATCAGGGAGATTAGGCATGCTGGATTGACGGTTCCAATTGTAGGAATTGGCGGCATCGATGCGGGAAACGCTTTGGATGTGTTAGAGGCTGGAGC
This sequence comes from Bacillus sp. m3-13, assembly GCF_000175075.1. Taxonomy (NCBI): domain Bacteria; kingdom Bacillati; phylum Bacillota; class Bacilli; order Caryophanales; family Bacillaceae; genus Bacillus; species Bacillus sp. m3-13. The sequence goes on along the minus strand of NZ_ACPC01000045.1, from coordinate 24,499 downwards.
AGATGGAGTTGCGGTGATTTCTGCCATCTCAAAAGCGGAATCGGCTTTGGAAGCAGCGAAAGAGTTTATCCGTATTCACAACATTGTCACAAATTAATCACTAATTCATCCAATCAATGATATAATAAAATCACCATTTACTTTATAACATGTTTGCATGTATTCCCCTGCTCTTACATTAGAGCGGGGGTTTTTTTATGAAAATAAGAGCCTGCCGCACAAAAGCAGCAAGCCCTCAACATTTATTATTTTACTACCACTTCTTCTTCCTTCTTCATATCAATGGAAGGGCCGAAAAACTCGTATCTGATATTTTCCTCAGCAACTCCAAGTTTTCCAAGCATCGAGATAACGTACTTCATGAATGGAACAGGTCCACACACATAATACAGTGCTTCTTTATCTATGTTTAACGCTTTTAACATATTTTCCGAGATGAAACCTTGTTCATGAAAAGCTCCTAATCTTACATCTTCATCTGATGGGTTTTCATAAACAAATAATTTTTTCCCGTTCTCCATGATTTCAATGGTTTCTCTGACTTCATCTTTAAATGCATGTACAGAGCCATTTCTCGCAGCGTGAATGAAAGTGGTTGGTCTTGCCGGTTGTTCTTTGGCAATGGTCTTTAACATACTTAGCATTGGTGTGATTCCAACCCCACCGCTTATTAGGTAAACAGGTGTGTCTTGATTTGTTTCGAGGATAAAGTCACCAGCTGGTGCAGTCACTTCCAATGTATTTCCGATTTCTACCTGGTCATGAAGATAATTCGAAACAGCCCCGCTAGGATCACCAATTTCTTTTTTGACAGAAATTCTAAAATATTCCTCATTTGATGCATCTGACAAACTATATTGACGGTTAAATAAATTCGTTTCTCCTGGAATAGAAAGTCTGATTGTAATATATTGTCCCGGAGTGAATGAAGGAACAGCAGCACCGTCGGAAGGCTTCAAATAGAAGGAAGTAATAAGATCGCTTTCTTCGACTTTTTCCACCACTTCAAAGTTTTTGAAATCTTCCCAGCCGCCTGTTTGTCGAGCTGCTGTCTCATACATTTCTTTCTCAACAGAAATGAAGACATCTGCAATTACACCGTATGCTTCTCCCCATGCTTCAATAATTTCATCTGTTGCTGCATCACCGAGAACAGCCTTGATTGCTTCAAGTAAATGTTCCCCGACTATCGGATAATGCTCCGGTTTAACGGCTAAACTTCTATGTTTGTGGGCGATTTGTTTTACAGCAGGCAAAAGGACTTCCAACTGATCGATGTAAGTAGCTGCTGCATATATCGTGTTTGCTAAGGCTGTTTGCTGACGACCTTTCTTTTGATTGGCATGATTAAAAATATTTAATAACTCTGGATGATTGGTAAATAAAGTTTTATAGAAATGAGTAGTAATTTCCTCACCTTTTACGGCTAAGACTGGAGCGGTTGATTTAACAATTTGTATAGTATTTGAGCTAAGCATCGAAATGCCTCCCTATAATAAAGATATATTTTAAATACATCTTTATTATAAAGGAAGGGCTAGATTAAAGTAATATATAAAATACATCTTTAACAAATTGGTCACAAGTTAGGCTGTCTGATGAATTCTTTAATAATAAAAACCAAAACAAAAAGGCTCCCATTACTGGGAGCCCTTATATGCTGTGCTATAAATTATGCTTTGTTAACGTTAGCAGCTTGGTCGCCACGGTTACCTTGAACGATTTCAAATGTAACAGATTGACCTTCTTCTAAAGATTTGAAACCTTCGCCTTGGATCGCTGAGAAGTGAACGAATACGTCGTCTCCGTCTTGGCGCTCGATGAATCCGAAACCTTTTTCTGCGTTAAACCATTTTACTGTACCTTGTAACATGTTGTTACCTCCTAGTGTGCTTGCCACACAATGTATTACTATTCTTGCTCTTAAAAATATCAAGGCGAAAGTTAAATCTTAACTTTGAATCCTTACATACCGAACAAAAATAATTCTACTTAAGAATAACAGTTTCACCCAAAAATAGCAAGAGGAGAACACAAATACACTAAACTGCGTGGAGCTTCGTTATAGAAGGGGAAATCCCTTTGCGGGTCTGTCCCCTCTCTTTTAATTTAATAAATGTAACATGATTGAAATATTTAAATTATTGTAATTTTGGTGAAATTGGTGATTGACAAGTGCTTGTCCTCGGTGGTAAGTTTAAAAAGTGGAAATTATATGAAACTAATTCAAATTATGAAGGAAAGGGAGGGTTCGATGATGATTAAATTAATGACAACTGAAATTGTAGTTCGTAAATCCATCAATTTAATAAATATCGTGACCTGTCCTGAAAGAAATTCGGTTATTGTTTACTAATCGAATTATCTATTCCTTTCAACGTATAGACGTATAAGGATTTCTTTGTGGGGAAACACAGGTCACCATCAGGGCGTGACGTGTGCTTTTTTTATGGAGAAAAAAGGTGGCATACCGAGGATCGTTCGGTATGCCACCTTTTTGTTTTGAAAAGTTTCTATAATTTTCCAAAAACTAAACAATGGAAGTCTCAACGCTTCCATATAAACAGGAGGAATACAATATGGGAAATGTTTATGTTCGTTTAATGATGTACAAAGTGGCTTCAGATGGAGGGTAGCAAGAAACTTGAATTCAGCATAGAAGGGAGAGTTTTTCATTATGTTTTCAGTACTAGGAAAATTGGGTTGGTTTTTTAAAGAACATTGGAAGAGATATACAGTAGCAATTGCACTACTTATTTTTGCAGGAATCTTAGAGGTTATTCCGCCGAAGATGATCGGAATGGCCATTGATGATATACAAATAGGTGCCTTCACGCCTGAAAAGTTAATGCAATACGTAATTTTTCTAACCATATTGGCGATAGTCATTTATGGGATTACCTACACATGGATGTATCAGCTTTTTGGAAGCTCCTTCTTAGTGGAAAGATCACTAAGGTCAAAATTGATGGGCCATTTGTTAAAGATGACACCTACATTTTATGAGAAAAACCGCACGGGGGATTTAATGGCAAGGGCAACGAATGATTTGAAAGCCATTTCCACCACAGCAGGTTTCGGGGTTTTAACACTCATTGATTCTAGTGTGTTCATGTTGATCATCTTGGGGACGATGGGCTTTATGATCAGTTGGAAGCTGACATTAGCAGCTATCATTCCACTACCATTGATGGCAATTGCTATGAATATATATGGGAAGAAAATTCATCAGCGTTTTACAGAAGCGCAGGATGCTTTTGGAGATATGAACGACAAAGTCCTCGAATCCATTGCAGGGGTCAGAGTTATTCGCGCCTATGTACAGGAAAGAGCGGATCAGGGCAGATTTCATGAGATGACGGATGATGTGTATAAGAAAAATGTAAAAGTTGCCATCATTGATTCTCTCTTTGAGCCGACCATTAAACTGCTTGTCGGGGCAAGTTACCTGATTGGTCTCGGATATGGGGCTTACTTGGTTTTCCATAAATCGATTACTTTAGGCGAGCTCGTGGCGTTCAATGTATATTTGGGAATGTTAATTTGGCCGATGTTTGCAATTGGTGAGCTAATCAACGTCATGCAGAGGGGAAATGCATCGCTCGATCGTGTTAACGAGACCCTAGCTTACAAAGAGGATGTCCGCGATCACCATGAAACGATAGATGTGTCTACTCCTTCCATGATTGAGTTCAATAAAGTTACATTCAAATACCCTTCCTCTAATGCGGAAAATTTAAAGAATGTTTCTTTCCATCTAAAAGCAGGGCAAACACTTGGTATTGTCGGGAAAACAGGAAGCGGAAAAACAACATTGATTAAGCAACTTTTAAGAGAGTACCCACTTGGTACAGGTACCATAAATATAAATGGGGTGGATTTGGAAAAAATCCCGTTGGATACGGTTCAAGGCTGGATTGGCTATGTGCCACAGGATCATATCCTATTCTCGCGGTCTGTTAAAGAAAACATCTTATTTGGAAAAGAAGATGCAACGGATGAAGAAATTGCGCAAGCTATCAGATCATCTGCTTTTGAAAAAGATCTAGAATTGCTTCCGGAAGGGCTGCAGACGTTGGTTGGAGAAAAAGGAGTATCGTTATCAGGAGGACAGAAACAGCGTATTTCCATTGCACGTGCCCTTATTGCAGATCCTCAAATATTGATACTTGATGATTCATTATCAGCAGTCGATGCGAAAACAGAAGCAACAATCATTGAAAATATTAGAAATGAACGCGCTGGAAAAACAACAATAATTACCACACACCGCCTATCTGGGGTACAGCATGCTGATTGGATTATTGTGTTGGAAGACGGAAAAATTGTAGAATCCGGCATGCATGACCAGTTGATGGCCATCGGAGGCTGGTACAAAGAACAGTTTGTTAGGCAGCAAGTTCAATCGCCAAAAGGAGGCGAGGTTTTAACATGAAAGACATCAAAGAAATAAAATCAGGCAAACGCCTATTTCAATATGCACTAACTCAAAAGAGAATCATCATTATTGCATTGTTCATGCTGTCCATTGCGGTTGCAGCAGAATTGACTGGTCCTTTTATCGCTAAAAGAATGATTGACGAGCATATTCTTGGCATTGAAAAAGCTTGGATCGAAACAGAGCAAGATGGTGAAAATCGAGTATATTTTGAAGGAAACTATTATGGCAGGGAAGACAGGGAAGAAGAAAGTGCAACCTCTGAAAACACAGCAAGGATACTTCAGGTCGGCAGAGAGTATTATTTCTTGCCTTCAGATATCCGCTTTGATGGGGAAAGGTCTGCTTCTAATAGTGAGGTCACCATTAGAAGAGGAGAAGAGGAGCAAAGCTATCCTGCACAAAGATTGACTAACAGTGAATTGATCAACTTTTATCAGCCAGAAGTAAAATATATTATCTATCTTGTAGGGTTATATTTTGCCTTGCTTGTAGTGGCTTCATTTTTTCAATACGGCCAAAGTTATTATCTTCAGACATCTGCCAACCGCATCATTCAGAAAATGAGGGAGGATGTGTTTGGGCAGATACAGAAATTACCGATACAATACTTTGATCATCTCCCTGCAGGGAAAGTAGTATCAAGGATTACCAATGACACGGAAACGATCAAGGAGTTATATGTAACAGTCCTTGCAACATTTCTTTTCGGGACTGATTTATATAACTGGAATTTATATCGCTTTATTTTTACTTGATGTAAGGTTGGCCTTAATTTGCTTGACCTTAATACCGATTCTAATTGTATGGTTTATTTTTTACCGTAAATATGCCTCTGTTTATAATCATAAAATCAGAGCGCTTCTAAGTGATATAAACGGGAATATTAATGAGTCTATTCAAGGGATGACCATCATCCAAGCCTTTAGACGTCAAAAGAAGGCAACAGAAGAGTTTGAAGGGTGGAATGAGCAGCATTTCACTTACCAAAATAAACTGTTAAGTCTAAATGCGTTAACATCCCATAACCTTGTGGGGGTACTTAGGAATATTTCATTTGTCGTCGTGATTTGGTATTTTGGAGGTGCTTCTTTAGGGATTGGAACCATTGTTTCACTAGGGGTTTTATATGCATTTGTTGACTACTTAGGTAGAATGTTCGGTCCGATTACCGGGATGGTCAATCAATTGGCAAACCTAGAGCAGGCACGTGTATCTGCGGTCCGCGTGTTTGAGTTGATGGATGAAGCGGGAGTTCAGGTTTCTGATATAAAACATCCCCGCTATGAAGGAAATGTTTCCTTTCAGTCTGTTTGGTTTGGTTACAAGGAAAATGAATATGTGTTAAAGGATATTTCCTTTACTGCTTCAAAAGGGGAGACAGTAGCACTGGTCGGGCATACTGGATCAGGAAAGAGCTCGATCATGAATCTTTTATTCCGTTTTTATGATATTGAAAAAGGGAAAATCGTCATTGATGGGCAAAACATTCAGGAACTGCCCAAACAGGCAATCAGACAGCATATGGGAATCGTACTTCAGGATCCGTTCTTGTTTACTGGGACGATTGCATCTAATGTAAGTCTAGATGATTCCTCCATTTCCATGGATCGCGTGAAAAAGGCACTAGAGGATGTAGGGGCAATGGATTTTATCAACGCCTTGCCAAAAGGACTGGAGGAGCCAGTGATTGAAAAAGGAAGTACGTTATCTTCCGGACAACGTCAACTGATCTCCTTCGCACGTGCTCTTGCGTTCGACCCGGCTATCTTGATTCTTGACGAGGCGACAGCAAGTATTGATACAGAAACGGAAGCTGTTATCCAGCAGGCATTAGAAGTATTGAAAAAAGGAAGAACCACTTTCATCATTGCCCACCGACTTTCTACTATTAAAAACGCAGATCAAATACTTGTACTTGACCGCGGAGAAATAGTGGAGCGAGGCAACCATTCCGAACTAATGGAAATAAAAGGAAAGTATTATCAGATGTACGAATTACAGCAGGGTGGAAAAGATCTTGCTGTGTAAAATCATTAGGCTATGGGGGGAAATTACCTCCATGGCCTTTTTGTTATTTTTACGGATATTGGGAGAAAATAAATATGCAAAACAAAGTCTTTGACAAGCTTAAAGACTTCTTATACTATACAGTATGTTGCGTAAAAAATAATTCATATAAGAATACTGGGGGTTTAACAAGATGAAGAAAATTTTATCTATATTCACATTACTTTTACTATCTGCAGTACTTTTAGTTGCATGTGGTACAACTAATAATAACGGTGCTACAGGAGATACTCCGAAAGAAGAAACGGATAATCTTCTTAGCAAGGTGGAAGGGGAAGGGGAACTTCTAGTTGGAACAGAAGGTACATACCCTCCATTTACATTCCATGATGAGTCTGGAAAGTTGACAGGTTTTGATGTAGAAATAGCAGAAGCCATTGCTGAGAAAATGGGTGTAGAAGTAAAGTTCATGGAAACACAATGGGATGCTATGTTTGCAGGTCTTGATTCTAAGCGTTTTGATATGATTGCGAACCAAGTGGGAATCCGTGAAGACCGTTTAGAAAAATACGATTTCTCTGACCACTATATTACTTCAGCCGCAGTACTAGTAGCAAAAGAAGATAATGATGAAATAAAAAGTTTTGAAGACATTGAAGGCAAGAAGTCTGCACAATCCTTAACAAGTAACTATGCAGATATCGCGCGTGAATATAAAGCTGAAATTGAAGGCGTTGATGGATTTAACCAAGCAATAGAACTAATTAACTCCAACCGTGTTGATGTAACGATCAATGATAAATTATCTGTTCTTGATTTCCAAAAAAACCGTCCAAATGCTCAAATTAAAATTGTTGATGAAGCAGGAGATGCTGCACAGAGTGGTATGATGTTCCGCAAAGGTAGTGATGAATTAGTAGAAGCGGTAAATAAAGCTCTTGCTGAAATTATTGAAGACGGAACATACGAAGAAATTTCAGAGAAATGGTTTGGTGAAAATGTACTTAACTAATATCCTGACAGATCCGGAACGTTTAGATAGATGGATGACAATCGCACAAAGCTCCCTTCTTCCTTTGTTGAAGGGAGCTTTGTCTAATACAATCCCATTGACGTTACTTTCATTCAGTTTTGGGTTGATGATTGCCATATTAATGGCATTGGCACGAATATCGCCAATTAAGCCATTGCAGATTGTAGCTAGAATTTATGTTTCGATTATTCGGGGAACTCCTCTTTTAGTGCAATTATTTTTTATTTTCTATGGATTGCCTTCCATCGGGGTTACCATCGATTCTTTTCCAGCAGCAGTGATTGCATTTTCCTTAAATGTAGGAGCATATGCATCGGAAATAATCCGTGCGGCGATCCTTTCCACACCAAAAGGACAATGGGAAGCGGCATATTCAATGGGGATGAGTTATCCTCAAGCGCTTAGACGAATCATATTGCCACAGGCAGCAAGAGTTTCGATTCCACCATTGTCTAATTCATTTATTAGCTTGGTAAAGGATACATCGCTTGCTTCCTTAATTCTCGTAACAGAGATGTTCAGGGTGGCGCAACAGATTGCTGCAACCAACTATGAATTCCTGTTACTTTATGCGCAAGCAGGTGCCATCTATTGGGTAATATGCTTCTGCTTGTCACTTGTTCAAGGTAGAGTAGAACGCCGTTTGGACAGATATGTTGCAAAATGATTTTTTTAGAAAACAGCCATTTATAAAGGAGCTCAAGATATGATATCAGTACAGAGCTTATACAAGCAATTCGGAGAGTTAGAAGTATTAAAAGGCATCGATTTAAACGTGGAGCAAGGCAAGGTGGTAGTGGTAATCGGGCCATCTGGATCTGGTAAAACCACCCTTCTGCGTTGCTTAAATATATTAGAAACTCCCACTTCTGGTAAGGTGGAGATCGATCAGCAAGCCCTTGATTTTTCCGGAAAGGTATCTTCCAACAAGATTGCCAGCTTTAGAAGACTAACTGGTATGGTATTTCAAAGTTATAATCTATTCCCTCATAAAACGGCCCTTCAGAATGTGATGGAAGGTCCAATCACAGTGAAAAAAGAGGCAAAGGCAAAGGTGGAAGAGAGAGCTAAAAGGTTGCTTGAAAAGGTAGGCCTTGGAGATAAACTGGACTTTTATCCTTTTCAGCTTTCAGGCGGTCAACAGCAGCGTGTCGGGATTGCCCGCGCACTTGCAATGGAGCCGAAAGTGATGCTGTTTGATGAACCTACTTCTGCACTAGATCCCGAACTTGTCGGAGAGGTGCTAAGAGTAATGAAGGAATTGGCACAGGAAGGAATGACGATGGTGGTCGTTACCCATGAAATGAAATTTGCCAAGGAAGTGGCAGATGAAGTGATTTTCATGGATGACGGAAAGATTGTCGAGAAGGGGAAACCTGCAGAAATATTTATAAATCCAAAGACAGATCGAACGAAGCAATTCCTTCGTATGATTGAAAGTGGAGTATGATTAAATAGAAAATCCCCGTTACTGTTAAAAGTTACGGGGATTTATTTTTGAAATTTCTTCATATAGTCTGTATCAATCTTATTCTTAAGCTTCCATGCTAGCTTGCTGTGAACTGTAAAGCTTCCGTATTGCAGTAAGGCTTCATTATTACCTGTGGATAGTAACGATAAAAAATGACGCTGGGGAGAGAATGTAGAACACACTTCTCCATTCAGGTAGCTGGTGATGTTTTTCCAAAGCAAATTCGCTTGTCTCACTGCATATACCCCGTTTTTAGGAAGGTCAGGAAACGATTCAAGAGTTATACAATCACCTGCTCCGAAAATAAACGGCAGCCCTTTGGCTTGAAGGGTATTCTCAACCAAGAGAAAGCCATTCTGATCACAAGGAAGAGAACCTCTCTTAAAGATGTCAGGTGAACTTGGGCCAGTCAACCACAGAACTAGAGAATGAGGGAGACTTCTTCCTTTTTGTGTTGTTACATGACTCTCATTCATTTCCTCTACACTATCATCCTCGATTATTGATAGTCCTTTGTGCACAGCAATTTCTCTAATCAATATGGAGGCTTTGCTAGAAGAAGAGGGCAACAGCTTCGAGGAAGTAATCAGTTTGACATTAGTGGGATAGCCGTTTTTCTTCCTCCAAGCCGTAATTGCTAAGGCAATTTCTACCCCTGAAGCACCGCCCCCGACAACTACTGGGAATTTAACAGCGCGGTATTCCTTCATCCTATCTGCAAAAAGATAATTTGGTTTAATTTGTATCAGGTAATCTTTAAAAGAGGATGGACCCTTTATAAATGAGCCTGTATCAAATGAGACTACACTGAAAGGAATGCTGGTCCCAGCCTTTGTCATGAGTGTTTTATCACAAACAGAAACCTCTGTCACTTTATCTTCAATAAAAGTTATCCCTGCTTTTTCAGACATGTCTTTTAAATCAATTCTTATTTCTTCTATAGAGTACAAGCCTTCCGTATACCCTGAAAACATTCCTGAGTAGTATTGATACCGGTCAGGAGAGATTAAATAAATGTTTTGATTGGGAAGAGGCTTCTTCCGTATATCTAATAAACACTTCAAGTGAGCGTGGCCTCCACCAACTAATACAACGTTCAATAACTTCGCCGCCTTTATGGTTTTGGCTAAAGTGTAATATATTATTCGGGCAAATACTAATTTAATGAGTCAGGGCTTCTCCTTTAGGAGAGGAATCATATTTTCTGGGATTGGGTCCGTATTTGTTATCGTGCTCACTTTCAATGCATGCGAATACGAAAAGAATTATCCCTCCTACAATCGGTATTAATATGATTAAATACCACCATCCGCTTTTACCAATATCATGAAGTCTTCTTACATTTATGGAAATAACGGGTATGATTGTCCCGAGGATAAAAATTAGATAAAAGAGACCAAAGATACCAACGATTATTTCGGAATCTTGAAAAAAGTAAGCTATAAACATAGGTATTACCCAAAAAATGACGGAATGTACAAGCGTGAAAATCCAATACTCCTTCCTCCCAGCCCTCCCACTAAAATTAAAATAATTTCTAAACCCCTCTAAATACCAGTGCATCTTTTTTCCTCCTATTCACAAATTAATTTAAAAGCTATAGGATTTAATACCCCAACCACTAAAATTAAATACCATATTTTGAAAATATGTTAATATATAGGAATCGTATTTTGTAATAACAAAAGAAAGGCACCCCAAAATTGAGGTGCCTCAAGCCATACATATAAAATTATGTTGCTACATAAAAACTAAAAACTTATCTTCCGCCTAGGGATTGCTCAGCCATTTGAACTAGACGCTTAGTGATTTCTCCACCAACAGATCCGTTAGCGCGAGCAGTTGTGTCTGCACCAAGATTTACACCAAATTCAGTTGCGATTTCGTACTTCATTTGGTCGATAGCTGCTTGAGCTCCAGGTGCTACTAATTGATTTGACGAATTGTTTCTGCTTGCCATGATGTGATTCATCTCCTCGTACTATAGTTTTGGCTGGACCAACTGGGATTGCACCAGTAAGTGCAGAGGTCTCTGCTGCCGTCTAGGCTTGGTCCATTGGGTGATAAGTTGTTACTTGTATTATAGGAATTTCCTAAAATCTTTATCCATTTATTTTTAGGTAATTTATGGATATTTTCTATTTCGGTATTACGCATATTTGAGGGTAAGATGTAAAAATTAATGGAAAGTAGAAGAAGTAAGGAACTGGAGGAGCATTAATGGAGATATGTCCGCTATGTAATGGGTTGGAAGATTATCATGGAACTTGCGTATCCTGCGCTAGCATGCTTATTGATACAGGGAAGGTGACGGACTATTTAGATGATTATAGTGCATATATGGAAATAAACCTTTTGAAGATGGTGGATGGGGACTTAAACAGTGTAGAAAATCACGTTTGCTTGCATTTGTTCAATTGTCCAGTTTGTCAAAAAGAGCAGATCATTCCTATTCAAGAATAAAAAAACAGGCCGCTTAGGACCTGTTTTTCATAAAATATATTATTTAGAACGAATACGAGATTCTGTTTCAAGGTCAAAGAAGTGGCATTTGTTCATATCCAATGCAAGTTGAAGCGATTGTTGAGGCTTCACGTCTGTACGAGAATCAACACGTGCTACGAAATCTTGGCCGTGAATTTGAGAGTAAAGCATGGATTCTGCACCAAGAAGCTCAGATACTTCGATAACTGCTGTGATCGTGCTTCCAACAGAGGACTCGATAAATACAGGCTCATCATGGATATCTTCTGGACGGATCCCAAGAATTACTTCTTTTCCAACATAGCCTTGATCGCGAAGTACTTTCATTTTTCCTTCTGGTACCGTAATTTTTTGATCACCAATAATGAAATTGCCATCTTCTAATTTTCCATTGAAGAAGTTCATCGCTGGAGATCCAATGAATCCGCCTACGAATACATTTTCAGGGTTTTCATAAACTTCTTTTGGAGAACCAAGTTGCTGGATGATTCCATCTTTCATAACAACAAGACGAGTTGCCATTGTCATCGCTTCTGTTTGGTCATGCGTTACATAGATAGTAGTTGTTTGTAGACGTTGGTGAAGCTTGGAAATTTCCGCACGCATCGCTACACGAAGCTTTGCATCAAGGTTGGATAAAGGCTCATCCATTAAGAAGACTTTTGCATCACGAACAATTGCACGACCTAGTGCTACACGTTGACGCTGACCACCGGATAATGCCTTTGGTTTACGATCAAGGTATTGCTCCAAGCCAAGGATTGCTGCAGCTTCTTTTACACGGCGGTCAATCTCTTCTTTAGGAAACTTACGTAATTTTAATCCGAATGCCATGTTGTCATAGACATTCATGTGCGGATATAGTGCATAGTTTTGGAAAACCATTGCGATGTCGCGGTCTTTTGGTGCAACGTCGTTCATTCTTTTACCATCAATCTCAAAATCACCTTTGGATATTTCCTCAAGTCCTGCAATCATACGAAGAGTAGTTGATTTACCGCAACCCGACGGACCTACGAATACGATAAACTCTTTATCTTTAATGTGTAAATTGAAATCTTTAACAGCTGTTACGTCGCCTTCATAAACTTTATAGATGTGATCTAATTTTAACTCTGCCATTTGTGTTTCCCCCTATGAAATCGTTTTCTTAATCTGTTATTAGTTTACCGAAAACGCATACATTTCGTAAATGTACAAGTTGCACAAAAAAAAGCAACGTCTTTGTGCAACGTTACTTAGTTTCATGAAAACGGTTGATTTCCGTTCCAGGCGCTTCGCTTGCCTGCGGGCGGTTCGTGAGCTCCTCACTCCGTTGGTGGCAATTGAGAAATTCTTGGATTTTAACGGTTGTATAGACGCCGCTGTTGATTTCCGCAAATGGCTTCGCTTTCCTAGGGGCGCTGCTGGAGCCTCCTCGGCAAGCCTGCGGGGTCTCCACCTAGCACTATCTCCCTCAGGAGTCTTCGCCTTTTGCTCCAATCACCAGCTAGGGATTTACGAAAACTTTATGTTGTCAGAATTTTAGTTGCCCCTACAGTTGCGGGGTCTCACCTGTCCCTTCCTCCCGCGGGTGTCTGCGCGTCTTCCACTACAATCAACTCGGGTTTTGCATTACATCGTGTTACTTTTCGATGATGATTATTGCTAGGTAGACTGCCATGGCACCTTGGAAGTTTTTTATGTCTATGCCTGTCCGTTCAATGAATTTATCAATTCGGTATTGAAGGCTGTTACGGTGCATGAAGAGTTTTTTGGCTGTTAGGGATACATTCATATTATTTTCTATATACACTTTTACGCTTTGCAGTAGTTCTTTTTCATCTTCCGGTATCGTGCCAAACATTTTCTTAATATATGAGATGTGTTCGGCATCTATGTTTTCGATCAGCATGTAAGGGAGGGCATGTTGGAAGGTATGGATATTTGCCTGCCTCCTTGTTTGTAACGATCGCTCAAAGCATGTTTGCTCCCAGTGAAATAAGTCTGTTAAATTTTCCTCTAAATGAGTGTATGTTCCGATATACAATTTTACATTTGTATAAAAGTCGGAGGCGGTGATGTCGATGATGTCATGAAGAGGGATAGTTTCTTCCGTTTTCACTTCGGACAAAAAGTCTACAATTACGCCGGAAGTGAAGTTTTTCCATACAATCTCCAAATCATTATCAAAAAACGCAATAAGAGCTTCTTTCCATTCCTCTTTGTTCAACAATGGTTCCGAAAATTCAAAGTGGATAAAGCGGAAAGGCCTTGGTTGCGTGTAGGGACTCTTTTGAGAAGCTTGGCCAAATAATAATTCATGCCACCACTGTTCCTTTTCACTCATGGATAGTTGATGTTCTTCTACCTTTTGTAAAAAAGTTTCTAATAGCAATATATCTTTTGTAGTCAACGCTTCTTTTTCTATTCCATAATAATCATTGTCTGAAGAAGTGAACCAAAGATAACGTGAAAAACTATGTGGGGCAGATGTCTGGATGAGAGCATCCTTATATATTTTTTTTAATTGGTTGTACATGCTTAATCCCTTTCCTTTTGAGCTATTCTTTCTATTATATCGAAGAGAACGCAGTATACAAAGGAATTAAAAAAACTCCTCCTTAAAGGGAAGAGTTTTATTGGTTTTCTGTTGGAGGTTCTTCTTTGACCAAATCTCGTGCTTCTTCTATGTTCGTGTAGCGGTCTCTTTCAAAGACAGTTCCACCTGCAAGTCCTTCATTAATATATCTGTCTACATCCATGAAATATTCATCTCGACCTTCATTTTGTGGACCTTTATCCGTCTTTTTCTCGTCAGACATAAAAATTCCCTCCTTTTTAGTTAGTTTATCTAAAGGAGGGAAAATGATTCTTCAATCGTAAACGTGAAATAGCATGAGTTCATGAATCTGCGCTTCCACCGCTTGTTTTTCTTCTTCGGAAAAGGTCTGTGATTCTGGCCATTCTATGGAACCGTTTTTGTGATAGACAGCTTTAATGGCGTGCCCTTTGTAAAAAAAAGAAAGATGCCAGCCAGGTAGTTGGTTGTTTTGATAGAAAGGTTTTAATTGAAAGTGTGAAATCATGCCTTTTCCTCCTCATGATGTAATGGCGACTTGTAATATTATTCGACATTATGTGGAGGATTCCTGCATGAGAAATCCAGATCGTTCATAGAAAACCTTGGTAATACTCTCGGTGGCCCGCTGTTTGATTTTTGCCTCATCAAAATCCATCGGCTTGGCATTTAATTCAAAAATGTAATGTTTACCTTCAGGAGTAATTCCAATGTCTGCCGAAAATTCCCCAATTTCATCGTAGAAAGAAGTGAGCTGTTTTCCACATTGGTTAATTAGCTGTTCTATTGTTTCATGGTCGGTTGTTACCGGAAGTTCTTCTGTTGCTACTATTACACCACCAGAAGGGACGTGGGTGGTTACCTGCTGTTTCTTAGCCATTCGAACGCCAACCCCAGTAATAGCAAAGCGATTGCCACTTGAGTGAGCCAATACTCTATAATCGAATTTCTTGCCTTTCATCGGTAAAGTGGTGATGGCTTCTTGGATGATATAAGAATTTAATGATCCTTCTTTTTCAAAGTAACTTGCCAGTTTACTAATTGACGGAAATAAAACGGTGGTAGTGGACGTTGATTTCATCAAAAATGTGTTTCCGTTTCGTATGATCAGGAAAACTCCTTTTCCTTTCTTGCTTTTTCTTTTTTTAATGTACACTTCAGGATATGTTGTTAAGTACTCGGTTAAGGCTTCTTCAGATAGAAGGTCCGTTTTTGGGAGATGGTGTTTCAATAACTCATTATCTCTCAGTTGTAAATATAACTCCCATTTATCAAAAAAATGAGGATTGAAAACGGGAATGTGATAAAGAGAGGTCAGTTTTTCTGTTTGCTCTAAGAAAAGTTTTTCGTCCTCATATCGTGACAAGCGATTATACAAAAGATCTGGAAGTGGAGTTTGTATTTTTACCCATTGGTCATGCGTTGGCAGATAACAAAACCCATCCATTCCATCCTCTGTAAGTTGCTGTGGAGTAACTACTATTGATAAACCACCAGATTGTTGGAGGTTTCGTTGTATTCTTTTAAACAGACCGATATTCCCTACAAATCCGTCCTTTTTTGGACTGGCTAGGATACCGATGAGCGGACCTGCTTTCATGTCCTTTTGCAGAAAAGTGAAGCTAAGAAATTTGCTGGTATGCTCATTTTTATATGGGACAGAAAAATACTTTCCCATTGTCACTTTCTTCTCATTATCAAAACGCTGGTACCAAGACTGGGAGGCAATCTCATAAAAAAGTTCAATCATGAAAAAACACCTTCCGGATTTTTTATTGTATGTTCGGTCAAATACACCGCATATTCAATAGACAGCTTGCGTGTTAAAATATCTTCGTTTCTCAATTTTGGATGATAGAAGATGGAGCGGCCAGGTTTGGAATTTGCTTCAAACATCCAAAGCTTGTGCTCTTTATCAAGTCCAAAATCAAATCCAATTTCACCGATAAACCCCGGCATATGTGTATCAATGGCATTGCTTATTAAAAGGGAAGCTTGAGACAATTTATGGATGACTGCCTCTTGTTCGGTTTTATCTGAAAAAATTTCAGAAACCGTCTTGATTATCCCGCCGCTGTTGGCGTGGGTGGTAATGCTTCCTTTGCCACTAAGTTTCGCGGCCATCGCACTTACAACCCAATTTCCTTGCTCGTCTTTATTTGTATGAACGCGAAAATCAACGAGGGAATCATCCACTTTGAGTAATGGAATGCCTTGTTGAATGAGATAACAGGACAAGTCCTTATTTTTCAAAACATGAGTCAATAAGGCTTCAAGGGAAGAGGAGCGCTGCAGTTTATTGACAAAGTCCTCATTTTTATAGCGTGCGTAATATGTTTCTTCTTCACGGTTATAAATTATTTTGTAAACGCCAAGGCCTAGACTGCCATTTGTAGGTTTCAAGTAAATGAAAGGATACTTAGATAATAGTTTTTCCATTTTCGCAATAGACACGTCATTATGCGTTTCTGGCAGGTAAGGGACGATATTTTCTTCAATCATCAGCTTTTGATGGATATCCCATTTATTAAAAAATCCTGGGTTGAACCATGGGATTGCATAATCTGTTTGCATCTTTTCTCTCGTTTGGGCAAGCAATCGATGTTTTTCTGTCCGCCTGTTTGGAAGGCGATCGTAAACGACATGTGGAAAAGGGAGAGTCTTTTTTTTCCAGCCATGTTCTGTAAACATGAAGCCTTCCATTGTACCCTCTTCCCAATCAATGTGATTGGCACCGAAAAGAAACATATAGGCACCGACTTTTCTTTCGGTTGAAAGCAGTTTGGAGAAAAACAAAGAGCGTTCTCCTATAGGCCGAATCATGGAACTGGTAAAGCCTGCTGTGAAAATACCAATCAGTGGGCCAAGGTGAAGAGTGCCTTCATGGACGAATACATGGATGTTTCCTTCATAAGGAAGGAGCAACTTTTTAAATAATGATTCGGAAAGATAAAGAGAATGCCCGCCATGTAAAATTCCATGGCAGGAATACTGGTGTGTTCCAAAAGCTATCGATTCTATGTGGACGTCGCTGATCTGTTCTGGAACAAGAATTTGGTGTTCTTTTAAGTCATCTCTGCATTTAACAGGTATGAGTGCTTTCATCATCATCAACTCCCGTTTGCTCACCTTTTGATAGACGACAAGTACATGCAGTACTTGCTCGGGGCTTCATAGATTTCTGCCTGTACAGAAGGAGAAGCCATTGTTACTATCTTATGACCGGGCTTTGAATTAATATCTAAAATCCATAAATTATAGTCAGGATCTATCCCAATGTCTATTCCTAATTCAAAAAGAGGGGAGATTGACTGGTCAATCGCAGAAGGAAGATGTTCCACGATGATCTGCAACTTTTTTTCTAATTCCTCTCTTTTTGCACGTTGCAAGCCCTGAGTAATGACAGAGAAAGGAAGCATCTCCCCGCCACCTGCAAGATTGGATGTAATATGGTTCTTTGGGCCTGTCCGGATACACCTTACTCTTTCTGTCCAGTACCCATCCTCGTTTTTTTGTAAAAATATCCTTAAATCAAATGGAACATCCTTTTTATTTTGCAAAGGTAAAAACGGTTGGAAAATATATTCTGAAATCTTCATACGGCTATGTAGCCACTTTTTTAGGTGATGGTCTGTCTTAAATATATAGAGTGATTCTCCTGGCTGAACCACTTCTTTTACGATATATTGACTTTCGATTCGTTCGACCTTTATTAATCCCCTTCCTTGGGAGCCGTTGATGGGCTTGATAAGCCAACTGTTTTTTAGACGGAAGTGAGATAAGAAAAATGTGACGCTGGTTAGTTTCTTTGTTAGTGGAAAGAAGGGTTGAATTTCCTGTATGGATGATAGTTTGTTATAGACATCCCATTTGTTTGGAAGTCCGTATCCGAGGAACTGTACATTTTCCTGCAACTTTAATGAGTCTGTTACTGTCTTAAAGAGTTGCGCTTTCTTCGTTCCGTAATAACAGCGGTCATAAATAAAGGAAGGAATGGGAAAGGTGGAATCCTTCCATTCCTTTTTGTCTGAAGTGTACATGAGGCCTGATACGTGAGATCTACTTTCTGTTAATTGAGTTGGTGAAATGATGCACATCATGACACCATTTTTCGCAGCATGTTCGGCTATTTTTGTAAGATAAGAAGTCGGTTGTGAAAATGAGAGGACACCTAGGGTGATCATATTATCTCTCCTTTAAGTGTTCGTGTATAAGATATAGACAGTAAATGATGACAGCTTTGGCAGAAGGGCGGATGCTTCTTGCGTTTGCTGGTTGATCTAAATTCTTAGAAGGTTTGGTATTTACCTCAATGATCCAAGGATGACCATCGGTATCAATAGCAAGGTCAATGCCCAATTCACCGAAAACCCCTTCTGAGGCACTAGCGATTTCGTTTGCCACTTCAAGTGCCAATTCTTTTAAAAGTTTACGGATTTGGGGTAGTTCCCTTGTGTCAAATTTCGTTCGAAGGACATGTGTGACAGAAAGCATTTCTCCCCCTTGGGCAAGATTTGAGACGAATGACCCGCTTTTGGATGCTCTTGCGGTAGAGGAGGTAACCTGCCAGCGATTGTTTTCAGCTCGATGACACAAATAGCGGAAATCAACCGGCCTCCCATCTAGGTGAAGAAGGTCTAACCCTTGCTGAAGAATATATTGTCTTTTTTTAATTTCAGGAGAAAGTCGCTTGTACAAATCGGTAATACTGCTGTATGGTTGTGATACTTGTTGTTGAAGGGAAGAGTAATCCAGTGTGTATCCTTCTTCCGTTTTAGAGACTTTAAATATTTGTTTTCCTTGACTGCCATTGATTGGTTTTAAAAAAAGAGTCGAGTGAGTTTCTAGCCATGACTCCAGTCGTTTGGCTGAAAATAGTGCTGTCTCAGGCAAATAAGGGGCCAAGTGGTCAGCGGAGGCAAGTTGCTCATGCACTGTCCATTTATTGAGAAAATGATTATTAAAGTAAGGAATCTCCCATTCTTGCAGTTGTACCGTTAATTCATGAAACATTTCACTCTTCTCGTTCGTACGTTTATGGAGACGGTTATGCACCACTTGAGGATAAGGAAGCAACGCTTTGTTCCAGTTACTGTTCTCTAAGTAGTATCCTTCAATATATTTTTCCTTCCAATGATTGTGAAGGGAGAAAACATAGAAGATAATACCGATATCCTCTGAATAGTTGGCGAGCTCCATGCAATACTCTTCAATGGATTTAAGGTCGATAGATTCTTCATCTTTCATTCCAATTTCAGTGAGGAGTGCGACTACAGGACCAATATGGAGTGTGTTGGATTCCCTGTTATACGTGATGAGGTATGTTCGTTCTTCTTCAAAAAGAAACAAGGACTTTTGGATACTGCGGTCCATCTTCAACACGTTTTCTACTATATTGATAGTTACGATATTACACGTCATTGTATTCCGGCTGCATTGAATGGTAAGTAAAGATATATGTTCTGGAAGCTTTAATTTTTTTGCTAAAGCTTCACTTATTTGTATAATTGGTACAGGTGTATTATTTTCAAAAGGTATTACCCTTGCTGCTAGAAAATTCATGTTTTTCCCTCATTTTTGTCTAAGGTTAGGCTGTTTAGGAGAAACAGGGGAATTTGCCCCACAATCTATAGTATTGAAATGGAGATAAATCGGTGATTAGAAAGAGGTTGACGATAGATGGATATCTTGTTTGTTATTGTGATGATGATGGCGATTGGCGCCTTGATTGGAGGGGTTACCAATTCCCTTGCCATTCGAATGCTTTTCAGACCATATAATCCTGTTTATATCTTTGGAAAACGAGTTCCTTTTACGCCTGGATTGATACCAAAAAGAAGATCGGAACTTGCAGACCAACTCGGAAAATTGGTGATGGAGCACCTTTTGACCGCAGAAAGTATGAAAAGAAGACTAATGAACAGTTCTTTTAAGGAAAAGTCAGAGCAATGGATTAAAGAAGAGGTGGACCGATACCTTGAAAAAGGAGTCAGTGTCCAAGAAGTACTAATGAAGTTTGGAATAGAGGACGCAGAAACACTCTTTCAAGAAAACTTACATCAAATTGTGGAGAGTAAATATGAAGAGGTTATGACACAATTGCGTTCGAAGCCAATTCGACAGGTAGTGCCGGCGCATTTGCTGCATTCTGTTGAGAGCAATATTCCTGCAGTTTCTGAATTCATCCTGAATAAAGCAATCCACCATTTTGAAAGTGTGGAAGGGAAACGGCAGTTGTCTAAAATGATCAACGACTTTATCGCAACCCGAGGGAAATTGGGAAGTGTTGTGCAAATGTTTATGGGCAACTATCCGTTGGTCGATAAAGTGCAGCCGGAAATCATTAAATTCCTCAAACATGATGGTACAAAAGATGTGTTAATAAATGTCCTGTACCGCGAATGGAATAAATTGAAGGAGATGGAGGTTCAAGACCTCGAAAATAAAATCTCCAGAGAAGCAATTCTTACCTCTCTTCATACAGTGGTAGAACGCACAGTGAACGTTCCGAAATGGATGAATAAAACGGTGAAGGAAGCAATAGAACCTATCTATCCATGGATGATGGACAAATTAATCCCTTCCGCATTCTCCACAGGCAGCGAGCTCTTGCTGGAGAAATTAGAAGAACTGCTTGTAAGATTAAAGCTCGAGGAAGTGGTGCGAGATCAGGTCGAATCCTTTTCCCTGCGAGAAGTGGAAGAAATGGTCCTCTCCGTCTCCCGTCGCGAACTAAAACTAATCACCTACCTAGGAGCCCTACTAGGCGGCCTTATCGGACTGCTACAAGGACTGCTGGTGCTGATTCTTTAAGAGAGAGTTTTCCCTGTAGATTGGAGTGTAAGGTATGAGACTCCTGCGGGGGATAACGGTAGCTTGAGACCCCACAGGCGAAGCCGAGGAGGCTCAAGCACCGTCCCGCGGAAAGCGAATACCTGAAACGGAAATCTACAGGAGGAAGTAAAACTTCTCTACCCTTATGGTTTGAATGACTGTGGCATGTTTGTTATACTGGTCACTAGCATGCCTGGAAGATGGGCAAAAAAGGAAGGAATGACATACAAATGGCAAACAACGTATACGATGTAGCGTACAACCTAGAAACAGCAGTAAAAGAAAGTGACGAGTTCAAAAACTTACAAACTTTATATAAAGAGGTATTCGCTGACGAAACAACAAAAAACATGTTCGAAAACTTCCGCAACATTCAACTTGAACTTCAACAAAAACAAATGAGTGGCCAAGAAATTACACAAGAAGAAGTAGAACAAGCTCAAAAAACTGTTGCAGTCGTTCAACAAAACGAATCAATCGCAAAACTTATGGAAGCAGAGCAACGCATGAGCATGATGGTAAGCGAACTAAACAAAATCATCATGAAACCACTAGAAGAATTATATAGCAACGTAGATTCCGCTAACTAATATTTGGTGGAAAGACGCTTGTCAGGAAAAACGCATCTGCATGAAGATGCGTTTTTTTTCTTTCTCATTTTTTCTCTACCTGATGCTCCCTATGTTCTAATTCCCTTAAATTCCTCATACTCATATCAATAAGTACAAACATCTTAGATAAGGAGGTCTCTCCATGATATACCGCCTGCTCGCCATCAATATAGATGGAACGCTATTGAAATCAAATGGAAGATTGGCAAAGGAAACGAAAGAAGCGATAGAGTATGTGAAAAACAAGGGAGTCTATGTGACATTAGTGACCGGCCGAAACTTCGCTTTTGCTAAGAAAGTGGCTAAATCATTGAAACTTGATACGTTTTTAGTGACGCACGGAGGGTCATTTATTGCCTCTAAACTGGAGCAACCTCTTCATGTGAAGCGGCTCTCAGAGGATAAGACATTCAATCTTGTGCAAGTGCTTGAAAATTATGATTGTACCGTTAGGATCTTGCACGAGAGATATTCCATTGGAAACAGACTTCGAGGTGCTAACAACTTGATGGCTAGGGCAGTACTTGGTTCTAGTGATCCATTAATTTACCCGATGCAATTTGTGGAGTCTTTAGGAGATACGTTAATTGACAATCCTATTGCACCACCGAAAATAGAGGTTTATTTTACAGAGCCAGAAGAGAGAGAACGAGTATTGAAAACCTTGAAATCCGCGTTTGAGGGGATTGAAATTCTTGTTCATGCTGACGGGAAAGTGGATATATTACCTGACGGTGGAACAAAGATGGATGGTTTGTTAACTCTTGGTGAAGTGTTGAAAATTCCACCGCAGGAAATGGTGGTCATTGGCGATACGATGGAAGACCTGCCTATCATTGAAGTGGCAGGACTGGGGGTAGCGATGGGGAATGCACCAAAAGAAGTGAAGCTTGCTGCGGACTGGATTACTCGAACCAATGATGAAAACGGAGTAGCCTATATGATTAAGGAACATTTCCGTAAACAACAACGCATTGCCTTTTTAAATAAAATGAAAATATAGTATAGTAGGGAAGAGACAGACTCTGTATGTGGAGTTTGTCTTTTTTATTTGTCATAGATACTTCTTTTCCAACGGTATTATCTTGATATGCATCGGCTACATCCGTTACACTAGTGGAAGTGAAAAATCTTGCTGAATAACAAGGCAAGTGTGAAAGGTGATTAACTTGAAGATTGCTATAAATGGTTTGCATGATGATAGATATCAGCGTCCGTTATCATTGATTGCGGATTTGTTTTTTGAAGAAACAGAAGTGGTGCTTGGAGAAGACCCATCTTCTGAATTAAAGATAACGTTTGAGGCGGAAGAGAAAGACACTACGTTTATTGTAAAAGGACAACTCGGCGAACTTACTTGTTCCCATGAGAAAGAATTAGGCGAGTCAGATGAAAAAGAAAGCTTTCGCCGTAAAAAACAAGCCGTTTCCTATGTTTATTTGACTTTATTGCAGGAGCATACGGGAATTATTCAGAAGTGGGGAATCCTAACAGGGATCCGTCCAACAAAACTTCTTCATTCTAAGCTTCAAAAGGGAGAGCCGCGAGAAAAAGTCCATCAACAGCTGCGAGAAGATTACTTGATTACAGATGAGAAGATAGACTTAATGCAGCAGATTGTAGATCGCCAGCTTGATGTTGTGCCAGATTTACATGACTTGGGCGAAGAAGTCAGCATTTATATCGGGATCCCATTCTGCCCGACTAAATGTGCGTATTGTACATTTCCTGCCTATGCGATTAATGGAAAACAAGGGAAAGTGGACTCCTTCCTTGGCGGTCTACATCATGAAATCGATGCTATCGGTGCCTGGTTGAAGGAAAAAGGAATAAAGATCACCACGGTCTATTACGGCGGTGGCACGCCTACAAGTATCACGGCAGAAGAGATGGACATGCTTTATGAGCAGATGTATGCTTCGTTCCCTGACATGGAAAAAGTTCGAGAAGTAACAGTGGAAGCCGGACGTCCAGATACGATTACACCGGAGAAGCTTGACGTGTTGAAAAAGTGGAATATTGACCGCATCAGTATCAACCCGCAGTCTTATACACAGGAAACATTGAAAGCCATCGGTCGCCATCATACTGTAGAGGAAACCATTGATAAATTCCACCTTGCGCGTGAGATGGGGATGAATAATATCAATATGGACCTGATCATCGGCTTGCCTGGTGAAGGAGTGGGAGAGTTCGCCCATACACTAGAAGAGACGGAAAAACTGATGCCGGAATCATTGACGGTTCATACATTGTCGTTTAAACGAGCTTCTGAAATGACGCAAAATAAGAATCGCTACAGGGTGGCAGATCGTTATGAGATTGGAAAGATGATGGATATGGCGACGGAGTGGACCACTAACCACAATTATGTACCGTATTATCTATATCGCCAGAAAAACATCCTTGGTAATCTGGAGAATGTCGGATATGCATTGCCAGGCCAGGACAGTATTTATAACATCATGATTATGGAAGAGAAACAGACGATTATTGGACTTGGATGTGGGGCATCAAGTAAGTTTGTTCACCCTGAAACAGGAAAGATCACGCGCTTTGCCAATCCGAAAGATCCTAAGTCCTATAATGATGGTTTTGAACATTATACGGATGAAAAGATTCGGATTTTGGAAGAACTGTTTTTATCTAGAAACTAACAGGAAGGTGGGGACTTAGGTCCTCACTTTTTTTATTTGATAGGAGAATCGGTTGATTTCCGTTCCAGGCGCTTCGCTTGCCTGCGGGCGGTCCGTGAGCCTCCTCACTTCGTTGGAGGCCACTGAAAAAGTTCTTAATTTTAGATATTGTTAAGACACCGCTTTTGATTTCCGCAAATGGCTTCGCTTTCCGCGGGGCGACCTTGAGCCTCCTCACTTCGTTGCGGGGTCTCAACAATGTCGCTTCTTCCCCCGCTGGAGTCTACGCCATTTGCTCCATTCAAAAGCTAAATATCGAATGTACAATTAGTACTTAATTAAGCAGAAGAATGTTTAAATTACAACTTTCTTCTGCTTTTTTGTTTTATAATATTTTATAAAAAGTTTTAGGTGGTATCCAA
>NZ_ACPC01000046.1:0-144121 GCF_000175075.1 Bacillus sp. m3-13 | reverse complement strand
CCTATCCCCTGTGTGCCTTGCCTATCCCCTGTTGCGTGTCTCAGGGGTCAGACCCCTCAAGGATTTTTTTAGTTAACGTCGAATACTAAATAGTTACACAAAATTTTCCCCTCTATCAATTTCTCTTTTTAACGTACAAATGCTTCACGCCTGTCTGAGAATGCATCGACGAGCCATCTTGGGTGCATGGGCAAGAGGTCATGGGGCAGTTTGTTTGGGGCAAAGAACTCGAGCTCAATTAGGGCCGGATCCTTCTTGGTTGTTGTTCCACCCGTAATCTCCGCTTCAAAATACGATGTCACAAACTGGACTAAGCGCCCGTCCGGATATTCAAACGTTTGAGATTCTGGGTCGGAATAGACGCCAATCAGGCGGTACGGATCGACAACCAGCCCTGTATCTTGATAGACCTCGCGAACAGCCGCTTCCTCCACCGTCTCACCCGGCTCAACATGACCAGCTGGGATAGTCCATAAGCCCACATCTGCTCGTTTTTGTAATAATATTCTTTTCTGTTCATCAAAGATGATCACTGCTACTGCAGGATACATACTAATTTGTTTTTGTTTATTCATAATAGGAATACTCCTAACACTACTTTTTTACCTAGTCTAACTCGGTCGCACGCCACTTTCAACGGAAAGCCCGAGCCAAAGCCAAAAATAGGTCTTTCCTCCAGATAATTTATTCCATAATGTTCTTATTTGTGGTCAGAAGCTACCAATCTTACATTCTACCCCCATAAAAAAACCAGCGTCCAATTAAACACGCTGGTTCATACCATTCATTGTGCGAATCTCTTCTTTGGTCACTTCCGTACCAAGTTCATAGATAGCTACAAGAATTTTATCAAGTATTAATTGTTGTTTGTCCCGATGCTCTTGGGTACTTTTTTCATTTAGCGGGCTTTTAAATGCATCTGGACTATATTCTGTCGTATGCAACTCTTCAAAAAGTCTTTCAATTTCATGAATTTCTTCCTGTGTTGCAAGTACTCCATAATATTTAACCTGTTCGTCGAAAGGTTCCCGGTGAATTTGACCAGTTTCCATCGTTACATAATAAGTATATTTCTCCATGAGATTCCCTCCTTCTAAACAGCAAATCCTTATGCACTCTTAGTGCTGGTGGACGTGCTTTTTCTTTCTTTATAATAACGAAATCCTTCTTTCACCAAAATCGGCAACACCGCAATAAACACTCTTTTAAATAGTTTACTCATTTTATCGCCTCCTTGTTTTATAGTCTTGTAATACCCGCACTCCCCATTCATAAAACAAATTCATTTTTTAAGAGAGCACATTCAAGAGCATATTATTAGTTTTAATTCAAAATAATGTGGTATATATTTGTTATACAGGAGATGAACATCACCTGTACATAAACTATACAAAAGGGAGAGATTTGATTGAAAAAGTTACGTTTATTGATTGCAGGTATTGCAAGTATCTTGGCATTCTCGGTATTAGGAAGCTTTGCAAGTGCAGATGACCACGCAATGGTTCGTATCATCCACGCTTCACCAGATGCTCCAGCAGTTGATGTTTATGTAAATGGCGAAGCAACAGTTGAAAATGCAGAATTTAAAGCAGCTACTGATTACATGAACTTACCAGCAGGAACGCACGAAGTGGAAATCTATGCAGCTGGAACAATGGGCGAAGCAGATCCTGTCATCGCTACTGACTTAACGATCGAAGCTGGAATGTCTTATACGGTTGCAGCAATCAATACAGTGGAAAACCTTGAACTGTCTGTTACTACTGATGACAACATGGTAGCTGAAGGTCAATCTAAAATCCGTGTAGGTCACTTCTCACCTGACGCACCTGCAGTAAATGTTGGTTTAATTGATGGAGATGATGTATTCTCCGGAGCAGAATTTAAAGCAGTAACAGATTACATGACACTTGATGCTGGAACATATGATTTAGAAGTACGTACAGCTGATGGTGGAGAGCAAGTATTAGACTTGTCTGGTACAATGCTTGAGGAAAATAAAGTTTACTCTGTATATGCGATCAACACAGTAGACAGCATTGAAATACTATTACTAGAAGATAACACGATGATGCCTAGCGAAATGCCTCAAACAGGTATGGGTGGTGCTTCACAATCTAACGGAATGAACTCTTGGGCATTGATTGCTGGCCTTCTAGTGGTTGGAGCAGCGGCTGTTGGAGTGCGTCGCTTTGCGGCACAAAAATAATAGAATACTAATAGGTCTGTTGGGAAGCCTTCTAATCTACTCCACGGCATGTACACCTATTACACAAAATGAAGCTGATACAAATCTTCCACCGGAGTCTGTCAAAGCTCCGGCGGAAGAAATAGCTTCACAGGTAGATGAGAATGTTAATGAACCTGGAGAAGAAAATCAAACAGGCCCCAAAAAATCAGAAATGGTTACAGCTCCACAAGGCATCATTCCCACTCGTTTAACTATCCCTGCCATTAACGTTGATGCAAACATTAATTCTTATGGGTTGGACGAGTCAGGTGCCATGGCTGTTCCTGAAGACGGGGAAACGGTCGCTTGGTTTGAACCGGGAACAAAGCCTGGTGCAAAAGGAAATGCCGTGTTGGCAGCACATGTTGACGACTATACTGGCCCTGCCATCTTCTTCTACTTGAAAGACTTGGAGATTGGTGATGAGGTGTTGGTGGCGGATGGGGACCAAACCTTGACCTTTGTTGTCACAGGGAAGGAAGCTTATCCATACAATGAAGCCCCAATCCGGACCATTTTTGGACCGTCAAACAATCAGCAACTGAATTTGATTACCTGCACCGGCCTTTATGATCGTAAAACAAACAATCACCAAGAACGGTTAGTAATCTATACAGAATTAAAAGAAACCTGAAGTCTCTCCATAAAAAAAGAGAACTTCAGGTTTTTTTAATAGGTTTTAATGGAGAAGGTAATCTTCCCTTCCTCTGATTCACGATACGAAATTCCTGAAGCCTCAAAGGAAGAAAGAAGCACTTCTTTTTCTACATTTTCAAGTTTTTCAAGCTCTGACAACTTTTCTTGAATGTCTTCCTCCCCCAGCCTAACATTTTGCTGATAGTGATAGAAAAACATATATCTGGCAGATATTATCCCCGTTGCTGCTTCGTGATGCTCTTTCCACTTTGAGGGGATGGACAATTTTCTCGCAGTATCCATAAGGGTACGAAATTCCTGTGCATCTTTTTTAGTGAATATAGTAGCTTTACCATTCTTAAGAGAGTCTTCCACAGAATCGGAATATTGCTTACTTTGTATCAAAAGTTGATTCATTTCATTTACATAAGTTGCTACTTCTTCTTGGTTCTTTACTTTCCATCCATCATAAAAGCTTAGAAAAGTGATAATCCCAACAATTAAGGCCAATGCCGCTAAGAAAAAAGTAACCGTTCCGGGATTAATATCCCAAAAACTCTCTTCTTCTACTTCTTCTATATCCTTAGGCTCATTACGAAAAATCATAGGCTGTATATCCCCGTTTTTTTCTAGAATATAACATAACTATCCAGTAAAATCCATGAGTTTCTAATAGTTTTATATCCTATAGATTTCTTTTTCTACACCTGATTATATTACCATATTATTCTAGTACATTCACCCCCACAAAACGACATTCTTCGTAGAAAGTATATAAGAGACCTAAACTAACTAACTAAAAAGATTGGGTGAATGGATTATGTTTTCAACAACTGAAATTGGGATCGACTTAGGTACAGCGAATACGCTGGTTTATAGTAAAAGTAAAGGGATTGTGTTCAATGAACCGTCCGTTGTAGCAATTGATTTAGAAACAAAAGCCGTGCTTGCTGTTGGTACAGAAGCAAAGAACATGATTGGTAAGACGCCTGGAAGAATCGTGGCAGTTCGACCATTGAAGGATGGCGTTATCGCAGATTTCGACATCACGACAAGCATGTTAAAGCAAATCATGAAAAAAGCGAGCAAAACGATGGGCTTCTCCATCCGTAAGCCAAGTGTGGTTGTATGTACACCATCTGGCTCCACGTCTGTAGAGCGTCGTGCGATTCAAGACGCAGTAAAAAACTGTGGCGCAAAGCACGTTCATTTGATTGAAGAGCCAGTAGCGGCTGCAATCGGTGCAGATCTACCTGTAGACGAGCCTGTGGCTAACGTGGTAGTCGACATCGGTGGCGGTACAACGGAAGTTGCCATCATCTCTTACGGCGGCGTAGTATCTTGTAACTCTATCCGTGTAGGTGGAGACCAGTTTGATGACGATATCGTGCACCACGTACGCAAAAACTACAACCTGTTGATTGGTGAGCGTACTGCAGAGCAAATCAAAATAACGATTGGTTATGCATTAGTGGACCACGAAGAAATCACGATGGAAATCCGCGGTCGTGACCTTGTAACAGGTCTACCGAAAACGATTGAATTGCACTCTACTGAAATTCAAAAAGCAATCAAAGAATCCTTATTGCACATCCTTGAAGCAATTCGGGCAACGCTTGAAGATTGCCCTCCTGAACTAAGTGGAGACATTGTAGACAGAGGGGTTATCATCACTGGTGGTGGCGCTCTGTTGAACGGCATGCAAGAATGGTTAAGCAATGAAATCGTCGTGCCTGTATATGTTGCACCAAACCCATTAGAGTCTGTTGCGATCGGTACTGGAAAATCATTGAGTGTCATTCATAAGCTGCAAAAGGCTGCGACTTAATTTTAAAAATACAACAAAACCGAGCTCCTATCTCAGGGGCTCGGTTTTGTTTGTTAAGGAATTTAGTTGATTGGCTATCCGACGCTGTTCCTTTACACAAATAGCTTCGCTTTCCGCGGGACGGTGCTTGAGCCTCCTCGCAACGCTTCAGGGGTCTCAAGCTACCGTTATTCCCCCGCTGGAGTCTTCGCCATTTGTTCCAATCCACAGCTAGAAATTAAGTGGAACGAAATGTTAGTGCTTTTTCTGATAACTCAGTTAGATGAATTCTCACATGCTCTTAAGTAAATGAAGTCATCTTGTTGATTGGAGTGGAAGGCGCGTAGACGCCCGCGGGAGGAAGGGACAGGTGAGACCCCGCAACGAAGTGAGGAGGCTCACGGACCGCCCGCAGGCAAGCGAAGCGCCTGGAACGGAAAGCAACAGTCTTATAAACTCCCATTTAAAAAGCCCCTTCCCACCAACGGAAAGAGACCTCATTTCAATACAACTTATCCTGATAAAAATAATTGGGCAACACAATCTTGTTCTCATATGACTTATGAAAGATATGCGTGGCAGCAGGCGACACAGGCGGAATCAGCCAGGCCCATTCACCTGTTACATGCCGGCAACTCTCCGCTTCCCGATCCTCAAAATGCTTAAACTGCATCGCAGCCGTATGATGATCGACGATGCTCACGCCCTTTTCCTTAAAGGAGTGGACCACCGCTAAGTTCAATTCTATCAGCGATTTATCCTTCCACATCGACGCATTCGTACTCGTATCAAGCTCCATAAGGGATGCGACTTTCGGGAGCATATTATACCGATCAGCATCAGCAAAATTCCTCGCGCCAATCTCCGTTTCCATATACCAGCCGTTAAAAGGCGCAGCTGTATAATGAATGCCACCTATCTCTAATCGCATATCGGAAATCAACGGAGTTCCATACCATTTCAACCCTAAATCAACGAACGCAGGCATGGTAGGATGCACAATCGGCACTTCAAGCACTATGTCCTCAGGTATGGTAAATAGCTTTGGCTCCGCTCCATCCACCTGCACCACTAAAGGCAAGATATCAAAGTGGGTTTTAGCACCTTCCCACCCTAGTTCCTGACACTTTCTCGTAAAGTTAATGGATGCCGGATCTCCGATAACACCATAATCGGTCTCATAACCAGCGTATCTCAAGAGTTGATGATTCCAAATACGCAACTGTTTCCCTTTTTCTTTTTGCTGACGGAAAACAGTGATAGTAGGCTTTATTTTGCCACGGTTCGTTGCAAATTCAATGTGATGGAGTAATGCCTCAGCAATGTCCTCTTCGTCTTCTAAGTGACGACGATCTATCACATGTAACGAATTCCAAAAAAGCCTGCCTATGCAACGGTTGCTGTTGCGCCAAGCCATTTTTGCGCCGTGTGCGAGCTCATCATATGTATGCTCATAATAGCCATATAGGTTAATTTCATCTTTTATCATCTGCAGCCTGGCAGTCATTTCATCCTCGGATTTTTCCAATTCCTGATAACACTGCAGGATAAATTCCTCTGCCTTTTTATTAAGAACTTCCTTTTTTTCTAACAATATGTCCACCTCAAATGAATTTCCCTCTTCTTATTGTAATCTTTTTGACACGGGAAAAGAAACTTTTTGGGTGCTGGTAATAAATAGGGACAGGCCCCTCACCCGCATTTGGGTCGAGGGACCTGTCCCTTTCAATCATTTTGTCACCAATTGTTTAAAGTTCTGCCCTAATATCTCTTTCATATTATGAACCGTAATGAATGCCTGTTCGTCCGTTGCACCGATGAATTTCTTCAATTTGGAGAAGTCTTTTTTGTTCAAGATCGTGGTGATCACTTCTTTTTCATCAGAAGTAAAGGCACCTCTTGCATAGTGAATGGTTGCTCCACGGCCTAACTGCCCAACAATATAGGAGCGGATCTGATCACTTTCACTGCTGATGATCACGACTTCACGCATTTCGTTCACCTGCTGAAGCACGTAGTCAATAACCAATCCATTTAAAATAACACCGAATACCGCATACATCCCTACTTCCGGTCCGAATACCAGAATGGAGGATAAAGCGATAAAGATATCTGCCAACAAGACTCCACGGCCCATATCCACAGAAAAATATTTATTTAAAATCAAAGCAATAATATCGGTTCCCCCTGTGGATGCACGCTGATTGAATACAAGCGCCATCCCGAGGGCCGCAATACATTGCCCAATGATTAACTGAATCAGGATGTCCTCGCTGATTGGACCGCTGATTGGGAAGAATGCTTCTAGCAGCCATACCATCACAGACAACATAACGCTGGTATAAATGGTTTTTGCCCCAAATCCAAATCCAAGCAGCAAAAAGCCCACAACAAATAAAATTAAATTGACGATCAACATTAACACACCAATCGATAACATCGGGAATACGTCGTTCAAAATGATGGAAAGTCCACTTACTCCCCCTGTTGCCAAGCTATTTGGTGATAGGAAAAAGTGTACATGTATTGCAACAAAAAGAGGACCTACGTGCAAGAATAAAAGTGTTTTCAAGTGTTTGTTCATACCGGTCAGCCTCCCTCGTAATTTTTACAGTCTAGTTGGGATTATAAAGACCTAGGACAGGCATGTAAACACATAAGCAAGAAGTTGCACAATTGAAAGCGGATTAATTCTTTTCACGTGAAACAAACGTTTGTTTAACTTTCTTTCCTATATGGATGGGGCTTCCAATCTCTTCAACCATAAAGTGACATGTATTTTGTTACAGACAGTAAAATAATGCATCAATGTTAACAATACCATTCCTGTATTCATACCAAGGATCACCCCGTTCATTTGAAAGCTTGGAAGCGAACCGAGAAGAAACATTAGCAAAAAGGAAATACAGGTTGACCATATAGAATGTAAAAAAGCATCCTTAATCAACCCCAATCCAATCAAATACGCCTGCAAAGGCGAGACAAACAAATGGAAAAGAAAGAAAGGCCACAAAAGCTGGACGTAAGATGCAGCATGGGAATTTTCAAAAAAGACATTCGTAAGCGGTATCGCAAAGTGGTAAAACACCATCACAATGGGAATGCCATAAATAAACGTGATAATCATTACTTGCTTTAGCAGCTTCTGCATTTTTTTATAATCATGATTCGCATGGGCCTCCGAAACTGTCGGAATAAGGACAATCAACAATGAGTGCGCGATGAATCCAGGGAAAAAGCCAATGGTCAACGCCACCCCTGCAAGGAGGCCAAACTC
This sequence comes from Bacillus sp. m3-13, assembly GCF_000175075.1. Lineage (NCBI taxonomy): Bacteria > Bacillati > Bacillota > Bacilli > Caryophanales > Bacillaceae > Bacillus > Bacillus sp. m3-13. The sequence continues at coordinate 136,171 of NZ_ACPC01000046.1, read as the reverse complement.
CTCGAGTGCAATCGTATGGCTGAGCCCTGCTTTTACAAGCGCTATTTTAATAAGAAAAGGTTGAATCGCATTTGTGACGGCATGAAACAGACGCATTCCTGTTGTAGGAATGGACACTTCAAGTAAACTCTTCCTCACTGTCCTGCCATCGATTCTGGCGGCTGCCTTTGTTTTTAATTCAATATACTGAAGCCTGTACATATAAAGAAGATACAAACAGACTATCAACTCTGTCGCCACCAAGGTACAAAGAGCGATCAAAATGGAAACTTCCAATGAAAAATGAAAAAAGTGATATACCAGGACGAGCAGGCTCAGTTGCACAATCTTTCTTAAAAAATTTGAGATTGCAATTTTGCCCATATGCTGAAGCCCCATAAAGTACCCTCTGGCGATGGAGGAAAATGAAATAACCGGTATCAGAATAAGTATTAACCATTTTACAAGTGGATGGTAATGCTCAAAAACAGGAACAAACGGCAGGATAATTGCTGCGACGCACAGCACCATCATGGTAAATACAATGGTCAGCCTCATGGCATGATGAAGCATGCTTTGATGGTACTTCTCTTCTTTGGCAGCGACAAATTTGGAGATAGATATCGGCAACTCCAAACTAGAGATGACGACTACCAGAAAAATGACCGGCAAAACGGACATATAAAGCCCCATACCTTCTTCTCCAAGATTCTTGGCCAATACCATATTCACGATAAACTCTATGCTTTCTCCCAGAAAGGCGGCGATTGCCAGAAGGAGTGTCCCTTTAAAAAATTTATTCATAGCCGAAATTGTCCCCTCTCTAACTCTCAACTCAGGAAAATCCATTTCCTATTTTATGAGACAAGTTGTGAAAATATGGCTGGAATGTTGTGAGTCCTTCTACTTATTCTGCTTTACTTGCATATTGGAATGGTTATGTATGTTCTGCAAAAGGAATAGTAATAGTAGAGAGAAGAGAGGAGTGTTTCTAATGTGGAGACTTTTATTGAATATCGCTGCATTTATACTGGTCATAGTTGTAAATTATCTCGCTAATGCCCTACCGCTTAACGGTCTTACAACAGGCGATATCGCCAATCGAATCACCGTACTTTTCCAGCCTGCAGGCTATGTATTTTCCATCTGGAGTTTGATTTATCTTTTGCTTGGGATTTGGATTATTCGCCAGTTCCCGAAATCACGCAGGGATCTGCCGATATATGTAAACACCAGCGGCCTTTTTGTCTTAAGCTGCTTATTGAACAGTGCATGGGTGGTACTTTGGCATTACGGATTCTGGGTGACCACTGTAGTGGTGATGATTAGCTTGTTGCTGACACTTATTGCACTATATACGAAAATGCGTGAGTCTAACCCTGGGAAACTGGATTTTGCCACGTTCTCCATCTATCTAGGGTGGATCAGTGTCGCCACCATTGCTAACATTAGTTATGTTTTAGTTGAAAAAGGCTGGGATGGCTTTGGTTTGTCAGATGTGACGTGGACAATCATCATGCTCGTTGTGGCAACCCTTTTGGCTATAGGATTCCGGATTTCTCAAGCTGACTGGATATATCCGCTTGTCTTCGTTTGGGCCTTTATTGGAATCGGTGTGAAAAATATAGAGGATTACAGCAATGTCGCATATGTTGCGTATGCCTTGGCTGCCGTGATTTTGGTGATGACGTTGCTTGGGGGCTTGGTGAGGAAGAAAAGTTAGGTAACGAGGACAATGTTCACCGCTTTTCACCGGCGGACGGCTTCATTCCACTCCTACGAGGACAATGTTCACCGCTTTTCCTCGGCGGAGGGCTTCATTCGACTCGTATGAGGACAATGTTCACCACTTTTCACCCGTGGACGGCGTCATTCCACTCCTACGAGGACAATGTTCACCGCTTTTCACCCGTGGACGGCGTCATTCCACTCCTACGAGGACAATGTTCACCACTTTTCACCGGCGGTCGGCGTCATTCCACTCCTACGAGGACAATGTTCACCGCTTTTCACCGCTGGAGGGCGTCATTCCACTCCTACGAGGACAATATTCACCACTTTTCACCCGTGGACGGCGTCATTCCACTCCTACGAAGACAATGTTCACCGCTTTTCACCGGCGGACGGCGTCATTCACAGAATCTAAAAGGGGATTAAATTCCCCTTTTAGATTTCAACAGAAACTATTGCATACTATCCCTTCCGCTTCCGGTAAATCTCCTTCGCCCGCAAGTATACACCATAATCTGCACCAAACTTCTCCTCGATCCAATAGCGCATCTGCTCAGCGGTCAACTCTTCCTCCACATGCGTTTGATCTTTAAATCTTCTTACCGCATTCTCCCGCAATTGATAAGGGACTCCATCAATATAACCAAACATCCTCAGGCTATGAAAAGAAAATCCCTCCTCCCAATTATGGGAATCAAGTAAAGCACCCTTCACATCATCAAATGTAACAGGCTTCAAACCCAAAGACTTCGTCGGCCCTGGAGTCCGCTCCACCAAGGCCTCATCCCCGTTTACCTGATAACGGAAAATCTCCATATCCGTACTTACTTCAAAAGAGCTATGCAAAGGAAACGCCTTAAAAAACGGGGCACAATACCCGACATCCACATAATAGGGCTGATCTAATTCCACCTGCAAACAAAGATGCCCAGGTGTCATATACAAGTAATCCACCTTAAAACCCAGCTCTTTCAACAAATAATGAAACCCAATCGCCAATGTCCAGCAAGTTCCGCCCGTCCCAGTCTTTATCACCCTGTCCACGTACTCCTCGATACTTGGCAAATAAAGATCCTCCCGTTTTCTTTCCTCAAAATCAAGGAACTTGGTCCAGGTTTCCCATCTTACTTTTGACTGATGGGCAGCGATTAGTTCATTTAAAAATGTAAGATTTGCCTCTTTTTCCTCTACTCCTAAATAATTCAAAAATCTATCTTTTACACTCATACTCCTACCTCCAATATAAAAAAACTACTAGATTGTCCAAGCAATTCTCTATCAACTTTCATCTACTAATATAGCAATAGATGAAAGAAGGTGACATGTATGTCCCTCCAAAAGGCAAAACGTATTATTAAGAGCGGCAAAGCATTCCTTGGAACACCATACGTTTTTGGTGCGGCGTCCGGACGGACAGACAGGTTTGATTGCAGTTCCTTTATTCAATATGTATATGGTGCGCATGGCATTATTTTGCCAAGAACTTCCCGGCAACAGTATCTTTTTGGAAAACCTGTCCCACTGTCATCTGTAAAACGTGGAGACCTTCTGTTCTTCACCACACCCAAGCGTGCAAAATTAAAAGGACTCAATAAAATCGGTCATGTCGCAATCTTCATTGGGAATAATTTCATCTTACACACATCCCGCATAGAAAAGAAAGTAGCAATCGCCTCCCTGGACCCCTATTGGCGCAAGAAAGTAATCGGAGCACGGCGTATAGTTGGATGAGACTACACAGTTGATTGGAGTGGAAGGCGCGCAGACGCCCCTGGGAGGAAGGGACAGGTGAGACCCCGGAAGGCGAAGCCTGAGGAGGCTCACGGACCGCCCGCAGGCAAGCGAAGCGCCTGGAACGGAAATCAACCGAATTCTATACTTTCTAACTCTAGCAAAAAGGCCAAAGCGTAAAATCGCTTGGCCTTTTCTATTTATCCTATTCCATACTCTCCCGCTTCTCAGAAAGTATCTTCATTTGATCATTCTCAAGCCCCAGTTCAAAGGTAACCTTAAATTTCTTATAAGATACTCCTTTTTCCGAGCGCTCCTGCGCAGTTATAACCGTGATGACTTCGACGTTATTGCCATTCTGCTTTGTCAGCAAATCATCTACTTCTATTGTTAAATAATCTAAATACCCTGCACGAAAATCCTCATAAGCCGTTTTAGATTGCCAGCTGCTTCCGAGCAACGAATAGGCCGTCACGTAATCGCGATAATTGATGCTTTCGTAAAAGTAATTGACGAGATATTCTGCGATATCGACATTTGTTGATGTTTCGCCTGCACTGTTTCCGGTTGTGTTAGCTCCAATCCTTGGCAGTGACTCCATTGGAGATGCCGACCAGCTTTCTATCATCGGCATGACGTTCACTAAAGGAATACTGAAGCCAATCACGCCTTGATCCATGGTTGCCGAATTGATTCCCACTACTTCCCCTGTTTTTGTATCAATAAGCGGACCGCCACTATTACCAGGTGCAATCGGTGCGGAAATTTGGAACACGTCTTCATATTTGAATGAATCGATTTCAAACTCACGTCCTACACCACTTATTATCCCTGTTGTGACTGTATTTTGAAGACCTAAAGGACTCCCCAAAGCTATCACATCATCACCGAGCTCTGCTTTTCTAGTTTTAGCTAGTTTGAAAGGTTGTGAGCCTTCAAGTTCAGGTACCCGCACTACAGCAATATCCGTATCAATACTGATGCCGATTACTTCTCCTGTCAGTTCCTTAGAATCTGCGGAGGTTACTTTAACATCTTTGGCATTCGCTACAACATGGGCATTGGTGATGACATCGCCTTTATCGTTGTAAAGAAAACCAGATCCGAACGACCCGTCCGGTAATTCAATTTTCACCACCAGTTTTTGAGATTCAAATATAATTTCTTTCAAAGCTTGGGGTACATTTTCTTTTTCTACTACTTCTGACTCCAAATACAGCTTCGATGGAGCCGTCAGTTGGGCAGGGACCGTATTTTTTATATGAAAATAACCAAGTAATCCCCCACTAATTAAAATGATCGTCATGATAATACTGATGAACCATCTTACATTCATTGCTACACCTTCTTAATGTTTGGCCGTTTGGAAAGCTTTTCTACTCTTCCACAACCCATGTAATGTTTTCTATCTCCACTGTCACATCTTCAAATACACCATAATAATAGTCTTCGAACTTCCCTTTTTTACCTGGCTCCAATTTGAATGGGTAGACGGTGGTAAAACCGGTATCTAGTATATTCTTATCTTTGCTTAAAATATTATAGTAGACAGTAATGGATGATACGGTTGCTGACACGATATTTTTCACTTCTCCAGTGACAGTCATCCCTCCGACCTCATCCTCTTCCGTCTTAAAGTTTACGATTTCCAGGGCTGCGTTTTTATTTTTTAAATCTTCTTTCGCAGCTGCTTCCATGGCCTTTTCTATTCGATCAAACTCCGCCTGTTCAAACTCTAGACGGGACTGCTCAATTTTTTCTTTTAAAGACATGAGTCGTTTATCATTTACAGCATATTGAAGCCCTCTGTCTGCTAAAGTCATCGCATTTGTAAACTGCTTTTGCTCGATTTTCTCTTCTGCATCCTCCACAGTAAGCTGCACGATTCGGTTTAAGATTTGCTCCTTCACCGCCTTCCCCTCTTCTGAAGGAATGGAAGAAATGACAGCGAGCTTTCTTGAAAGCTCATCCACCGTCTTAAGTTGATCTAACTCACTATTTATTTTCCCCACCTTAATCATGACATCTTTTTCAGACACATCTTCTTTTAATGGTTGAATTAAAGGTCCATCTAATCTTGTAATTTTCTCACGGAGTCTTGTTAGATTTTTTTCGGCATCTTCAAACTTCTTTGATTTGATCTGCTCTCTTATTTCCTTTAACTCCCCGTTTACCTCTTCTGCGATCTTCACCACTTCAAGATTGTTTCTTAACACATGATAAGATGGTCTCAGCTCCATGGCACCGGCCAATTCTTCCTTTGCCATGTCATACTCTCCCTGCAGGGCCAAGTCTTCTGCTTCCTTTTTTATGGTCAGCACTTCTGCATTGACACTCTGCTCATGATTGTAATACCACCCGATAGTTCCAGCTATCAACACTAAGCTAATAATGGGAGGTAAAAATGGCATATATGTAAAACGCTTTTTCTTATTTTTTCCTCTACCTTCTAACCATTCGTCTTCATTATACTCCACATCATCCTTCAAATTCGCTCCACAATTAAAGCAAAAATTCGCATCAGATGTCACTTTCCTACCACATTTGTGACAAAACATTCTATATAAGCCTCCATCACTCTATGTAATTAACCTCATTATTGTTATTACACCATTTTACAATAGATTGCTAGATAAGTGTCAAATGTGGTCGGTATTTCTGGAGAAAAAAGGTAGAAACATTTTCCTTTTTTGTATTTTCATCAAGGATTTTCTCGTTTTTTAGCGAAACCTTAATGTTGAGTAATTATCTAGGGAGGTTTTGAATGAGCGTAGAAACAGATCCGGTAAAGACATTTATAGAAAATCCATATGAAATGTTCAAACAAGCAAATGAGATCAATCCCATTCAATGGGTTTCATTTTTCAATGTCGATGGATGGCTGATAACAGGTTACAAGGAAGTATAGGCTGTCTTAAAAGATACTAGATTTATAAAAGAAATAAGAAGCCTAGTGCCAGAGGAGAATATGCCTCCTATCCCACAGACATTAGTGCCGGTGGTTATGCTAAATCGGAACATGATGCTTTTCCGCGACGCACCGAATCATACCAGACTCCGCGGGCTTGTTACTAAAGCGTTTACCCCAAGGATGACCGAGCGCCTCCGTCCGACTATTGTCGAGATGGCGAATTACCTTTTGGATGCAAGAAAAGGGAAAATGGAGCATGAACTGATACGGGACTTTGCTTACTCCCTACCCGTTATGGTCATCACAGAGCTAATCGGAGTGCCAAAAGAGGACAGAGAACGATTTCGCGTCTGGTCGGATTCCTTTGTTAAATTCATTGATTTTAATACGACCCAAGCTGATCTAGAAGCGGTTGCTCCTTCCCTTGAGGAGGCAGACCATTATATGCGCAATTTGATAGCGGCAAAACGTGTGAATCCAGGAGAGGACTTATTGAGCGGACTTATTGCAGTTTCCGACTCTGGTGACAAGTTAAATGAAGACGAGCTGGTGGCGACTTGTTTATTGCTATTAATCGCCGGACATGAGACAACGGTAAATTTGATTACCAATGGCTATCACCTGTTACTTAAGCATCGGGATGAAATGAATAAGCTGTTAGATGACCCTTCCCTGATTGGAAATGCGGTGGAAGAAATCTTACGTTACGACCCACCCGTTCTGCTTACCTCAAGATGGGTAGGCGAAGATATGGAACTTGGCGGACAACAACTCAAGAAGGCCCAGACAGCGATTATCGCTCTAGCTGCAGCCAACCGTGACCCTAACATTCATGAGTCACCAGATGTTTTTAATGTTACTAGAGAAAATATAAAACACCTATCCTTCGCATCCGGACCTCACTTTTGCTTAGGAGCCCCGCTTGCAAGACTCGAAGCGGTCATCGCATTAGAGGTACTTCTCAAACGAGTACATGATGTAGAAATACTAGAAGAACCGGTTAGAAGAAATAATATTGTGTTTCGCGGGTTTGAGGCGTTGAAGTTTAGCGGGGTAGTGGAATAGAAGACTTTCGGTGAGGAAGTCGGCAGGCGCTTCGTGCGGCTGCCGATTTTTTAGGTCTGGGAGGTTTGGTTGGTTCAATGACGGAGGGGGGACAGCAGGTAAATTTCAAATGTCCGAAGTTTTTCAATAGTTGTCCCAAGTTTTTTGAAAGTTGACCAAAGATTTCGGATAGTTGACCGAAGATTTCCGAAATTTGACCGAACCTCAAAATCAAATAGCCGAACCCCTAGTAAAAGTTGACCGAACTCCCCCGGTAAATTGTCCGAACCCAACCACTTTTCCATCGTTAATTGTCCGAAGAGAGAACGGAAATGTCCGAACTAAATTTTCTCACCAAAAATATAAGCATTTCCCTTTAGAAAACAGCAATTTTCGATACTTATCCCCCATGACGTCGGATAGTGGTCCAAATAAACTCACCTATCTCCCAAAACAACAAAACAAAAACCATCCCTAATTCGGAATGGTTTTCACATAACAATAAAATCCTAAACTTATTTTTTCTTACCTTGTTTCTTAACACCTGTCTTCTTCGGTTTAGCCTTTCCCCCACCTTTGGAAGAACCGCTGGCAACTCCAGCTTTAGCACCGGTCTTTTGTTGCCCGAAAGATCCCTTCGAACTACTTGTCTTCTTCCCAACAGATCCCCCCTTAGTTCCCCCAGCTTTGCCACCACGTCCGCCGCCAGAACCAGGCTTTCCAGACTTTAACTCGTCTTCACCAACAAGCTTCCCGCCAAAGACTACTCGCTTCTCCAATTTCAAGCCAAGCTCACGAGCAAACTGCTTCAACCTGCGCTCTTCACGTTCACTTACAATCGAAATAACAGTACCTTCTGCTCCTTGGCGGCCTGTTCTTCCGGAACGATGCACATAACTTTCCACTTCTTCAGGTAAGTCATAATGGATCACATGACTGAGCTCTTTAATATCAAGTCCTCGTGCTGCCACATCTGTAGCAAGAAGAACCGGATACTCGTCTTTTCGGAAGTTTTTCATGGCATTCTCGCGTTCCTGTTTGGAGGATTCAGAATGTAGAAATCCGACATTTAACTGTTTATATAAAAGTTTTTCCGTCAATACAGCAAGGTTTCCGATATCACGCACAAATGCCAATGCTTTTATTCCAGGCTCGCGAAGCAGATTAGCAAGGACATTCGCTTTATCTCGCTGATCGACCACCGCGTATAAATGCTCCACACGAGCTGGCGGCAAATCTTCTTTGGTGACCTTAATAACTAACGGCTCCTTTAGCAAGTCAACTGCCTGCTTCTCCGTCTCCTCCTTTAAAGTTGCAGAGAATAATAGTAGTTGTCTTTCCTGCTGCATAGAGGACTTAATGATGTTTTCAATGGTCTTTTTATGTTCTGGGACAAATAGCTGATCTGCTTCATCCATAACAATGGTCTTCACTTCATGCATTTTAATTTTTTTCATCTGAATTAACTCTTGCAGTCGGCCAGGTGTCCCAACCAAAATATGCGGTTTCTTTTTAAGCTTTTCAAGTTGGCGTTTCACATTCGCTCCACCAATGAAAGATGCACCGGAAATTTCGCTGCCTTCTGTCCATTTCTGGATCTGTTCAAAGATCTGCATAGCGAGTTCCTTAGACGGCGCCACAATCAACGCTTGTGGGTGCTGTTTAGACAAATCAATGCGTTCAATGATCGGCAATAGATAAGCCAACGTTTTCCCTGTCCCTGTCGGCGATTCGACAAGAACATCCTTCCCGTCTAAAATAACCGGAATTGCCTGTTCCTGAACCGGGGTTGCAGCGGCAAATTCACTTTTTTCCCAAATCTGTTGTATAAAAGGTTGTAATGTATTTATAAAAGTTGTAGACATCGTTTTCTCCTTTATGACCCTCATACGGGGTTTTACGCTATTCTCCATTCTACCCTTTTTCCCTAGAGGTTCCAATAAAAATATCGTTGTCAATTCCGCTAAAAAGATACATGTTTTCCTCCATTTTGGAAAAATTATGTATATCGTTACATAACAGAGGAGGAAATACGTAATGGATCAACTAAACTTTAACGAGCTTCCAAAAGGACCGGAAGCCTATTGGCGGGACTCTGCACCCCTGCCCTCTTTTCCGACATTAAATGAAAATAAAAAAACAGATGTATGTGTAGTGGGTGGCGGTATTACCGGAATAACGACGGCGTATCAACTTGCTAATGAAGGACTTAAGGTCATCCTTATTGATGCTGATCAAATTCTAAATGGAACAACAGGGCACACAACAGCCAAAGTGACATCTCAACACGGTCTGATTTACGATGAGTTTCTTCAGCATTTAGGTCAGGAAAAGGCTAAACTCTATTACCAAGCAAACCAGGAAGGGCTTCATTTCATCAAAGACCTTGTGGATCTTAAACGAATTCAATGTGACTTTAGTGAACAGAATGCCTATATTTATTCTCAAACAGAGCAGGATGATCAAAAGGTAATAAAAGAATTCGAAGCGTATCAGAAACTAGGAATCGATGGCGATTTAATTTATGACATACCTTTGCCGCTTGAGACTAAATCTGTTATCGTCATGAAAAATCAGGCACAATTCCATCCGCTTCAATATTTAAAGGTGCTAGTAGATGGCATAGTTGAAAAGGGCGGCGAAATTTATGAGCACACCGTTGCGACAGATGTGGAGGAGTCACGCGGACTATCTGTAGTGACGAAGAATGGCGCAAAGATTGAGTGCGAATATATTGTTGCAGGCTCCCATTTTCCATTTTACGATGGCAATGGTTTCTTTTTCACAAGAATGTATGCGGAGCGTTCTTATATATTGGCTGCCAGAACGGAAAAGGAACTACCAGAGGGCATGTATTATAGCGCAGGCCAGCCTTCAAGGTCTTTGCGTTATGTGACGATTGACGGGGAGAAAGTTGCCTTGATTGGAGGAGACGGCCACCGGACAGGTCAAGGCAAAGATACATTAAAACACTACGAAGCGTTGAAAAGTTTCGGTGAAGAAGTCCTCGGAATCAAGGAAATTCTGTATCGATGGTCAGCACAAGATTTATATACGTTAGACAAGGTCCCGTATATTGGCCGCATTACATCGGGGCATCCGAATATTTTCATTGCAACAGGCTACCGCAAGTGGGGAATGACCAACGGTACAGCAGCTGCACTGCTCTTACAGGATCTAATCCTTGGCAGGAAGAACGCATATGAAGACCTGTTTTCACCGTCCCGCTTTGTTGCTGATCCTAGTCTGAAAAAATTTATCAGCTCTAACATGAATGTAGCAGGACACCTCATCGAAGGCAAACTTGATCGTCCATCGAAAAAGCCTGAAGACCTTGGTCTGGATGAAGGCGGAGTCGTCATGATTAACGGTCGACGTGCAGGAGCTTACAAAAATGACAAAGGAGAAGTATACTGTGTGGACACGACCTGTACGCATCTTGGTTGTGAAGTCGAGTGGAACCACGGCGATCGAAGCTGGGATTGCCCTTGCCACGGCTCGCGCTTCTCTATCCACGGCGAAGTACTTGAAGGGCCGGCTGATAAACCGTTGGAGAAAATATAAAACTCAACCGGAATAAACCAACAGAAAGAGACTGCCAAATTTAATGGACAGTCTCTTCATTTATTATCCCACAACCGATTCCTCTCTCACCTGTTCTTCCTGCCTCACAGGCGGAAATGAAATCTTCACCTCCGTCCCTTTCCCAAGTTCACTTGAGTAAACGACTTTACCATTCATTGTATCGATAATCCTCATCGAAACAGTCGTGCCAAGACCTGTCCCCTTATCCTTAGTCGTATAGAATAAGGTACCAATGCGAGACACCTGCTCCTTGGTCATTCCTTTTCCTGTATCTTTAATGAGAATCTGAATGCCTGAAGTGTTGGAAAACAACTTTATGTAGACTCTGCCATCCTGAGGAGTTGCTTCAATGGCGTTTTTCAGGATGTTGACAAGTGCTTGTTTGAACTGGTTTTTATCGGTATCCATCACAACATTCTTCTCCAAGTAACTTTCAAGATGAATGCCTTCTTTTACTGCTAATGGATTTAACAACATTTTCACATCACTCAATAGTTCTCCCAGGTCCACTTTTTCAATTTTTTTGAACTCTGGTTTTGCAAAATTGAGATAATCATTGATGATGGACTCTGCTCTTGCCAGTTCGCTTAAAATGAGTCCAATATATTGATAGTTCTTCCCCTTATCTTCTCTGTGCATGAGTTGAAGAAATCCTTTTACAACAGTTAAAGGGTTTCTGACTTCATGAGCGATCGAAGCAGCAAGTTCACCTAATGTATTCAGCTTTTCCGCGCGTCTAATTTCCTGTTTCATCAATTCTCGCTCAAGGACTGCTTCATGTAAGGTCGAGGCGAAACCGACACCTACTACTTGAATCAATCCAAATAGCAGGATGTATAAAAGTAGATTTGGTCCTTCATTTGCAGCTGCTGAACTGAAGAGATAAGCTATTAAGATTGCTAGCATGACAAAGTTTGGCCATAAGCCTACAAGCACAGCAAAGCCAATCCTCTTTTTCTTTGTTTGAATCTTGTTAAACCGCCTTAGCATCAAGATCGGAATGGCTGCTGCAACAAGTCCACTTACATAGCCAAATGCTAGAGCATCGCCACCAAGATAGGTTCTTGTCCCAAGAATGGCAGCGAGTACAATTACCCCAGCCTTTGGTCCACCATAAAGGATGGCAAGCACTAAAGGTATGTATCGCAAGTCCCAATATAGACCATAATCATAGAATGCAAACAATAAACACAGGCTCGCAGAAAGCCCCTGCAGAATTCCGATAAAATATGGTGATTGACCAAACCTCTTATTTTCGGAAACAACATAATAAATCAGCACCGGTGCTAAGATAATCAATACATGTAAAAGTAGTTTTTCCGCCAACATACAAGCCCGCCCCTAACCGTACCTTCTAAATTCTATCGTATAGTTATGTTTCGACAACATTAGAGAAAACCCTTGTACATTCCGTCAAAAAATGTATCCATTCTACTACTTTTCATCTATTCGGACCTTTTTTTCAACATTTCATGCTAAAAACTTCTTCCAACAATGATTTAATAGTAAAATTATCCTATCTATTAAAAGGGGTGATCTATTTGCACTGTACTGATTGCGGGGTACCTGACAATATAAGCCGCTCAGGGGTACTTTTTATAAAAAGAGAGCAATTGCAAGAGGAACTTCATTATCAATCACTTGAAGATTTAGAGCAGCTCCTACAAAAGAAAATACTTAATCGAGATGATAGCTCAGAAGTTTTGGTGAAAACATCATCACAACGAGGCTTTTACCCACCAGAGCAGTTATGGAATCTGGTGAAAAATCAAGATCTATTAGAATTAATAGCATCCAATTCCTTTACAACCCATTTTCAACCAATCATAGATTTGCAGAAAAACGATGAAATTTTCGCCTATGAATGTTTGTTACGCCCTCAATGGAAGGGGCAATCTGTCCCTCCTTTTAAACTATTTGAATTCGCGCGTGAAACGAATCTACATAACTATTTAGATCAGAAGGCTCGTGAAAGCTCTATTGTTTCCGGAAGCAAGCAACAAGTTCCTGCCCACGTAAAGCTTTTTATCAATTTTTTACCATCTTCCATTTACAATCCCGAATATTGTCTGCAACATACATTCAAGATTGTACAAGAAAATAATATCTCACCTAATCAACTCGTTTTTGAAGTGGTGGAATCAGAAAAAATTCACGATATCGACCATCTGGAATCTATATTTAAAACATACAAAAAATCCGGGATGCAAGTGGCACTTGATGATGTCGGTGCAGGATATTCAACGTTGGAGATACTTGAAAAGCTACAACCCGACTTTGTCAAAATAGATCGCGACTACATATCTCATTGTGACACGATACTTAAAAAACAGCTTTTTTTAAAAAAGCGTCATAAAAGTCGCTACCAAACTAAACATTAAAGTTCTTGCAGAAGGAATAGAACGAATGGAAGAACTTCAATTTTGCCGAGACATAGGAATTCATTATGGGCAAGGCTATTTCATCGGAAAACCAAGTCCAGAAGTTTTGGCACCAGTTATGGCTGGCTAACAAATAAAAGCCCTCACCACTTCAAAATAGTGATGAGGGCTTTATGCTGTCTGCTATCAGGATGCTTTCTCGTCATCCTTTTTGTATTCCTCTGTCCAGAACTCCGCATTTTTAATACCCAATTTCTCAGGATTAAATGTAGGGTCCAGACCTTGCTTTCTTTGCTCATCATAGTCCTTCAATACGGCAAGAGCAGGTTTTGCCAACAGGAGCAACGCAATGAGGTTGAGCCAGACCATTATTCCAAGTCCCACATCCCCGAGATCCCATGCAACCTGAGTCGTTCTTACCACACCAAAGTATGTTGCAACCAAAAGAACAACCTTCAGAATGAACATCGGGATCTTATTGCTCCGTCCACGCATCAAGTAGGCTACATTCGTTTCTGCAATATAGTAGTATGCCATGATAGTAGTAAAAGCAAAGAAAAGTAATGCGATACCAACAAAGCCCGCACCGAAACCTGGAATGACAGATTCAACAGCGGCCTGTGTATAGGCTGGTCCTGCCTCTACTGCTTCTCCAAGATTATTGCGAAGGAACTGTCCTTCGTTTTCAGGATCGACAACATTGTAAGATCCTGTAAATAAAATCATAAATGCTGTAGCCGAACAAACTAAGATTGTATCGATATAGACAGAGAATGCCTGAACCAAACCTTGCTTAGCTGGATGCGATACTTCAGCAGCTGCTGCAGCATGTGGTCCAGTTCCTTGACCTGCTTCGTTTGAGAAGATTCCACGCTTTACCCCCCAAGCAATGGCCGCACCGATAATTCCTCCGAATGCGGAATCAACTGCGAAGGCACTGCGGAAAATCAATCCGAATACTGCAGGAAGTTCTGTAATGTTCAAAGCGATGATAAATAAAGATACTAACACATACGCCACTGCCATGAATGGTACCACAAATTGTGCAACAGAAGCGATACGTTTTACTCCACCAAAGATGATTAGTCCGATGACTACTACCAACGAGATGGCAATTACTTGCTTGTTAATGCCGAATGCATTGTTCAAACCAGAGCCGATCGCATTTGCCTGAAGACCTGGCATTAATAGACTCATGGCTAAAAGAGCCGCAAAAGCGAAGATGATTCCATACCATCTCCAGCCAATACCTTTCTCTATATAATAGGCTGGTCCCCCGCGGTACTCCCCGTCCTGCTTTGATTTGTAAACCTGAGCTAGAGTGGATTCAACAAACGCACTTGATGCCCCAATAAAGGCAATCATCCACATCCAAAATACCGCACCAGGTCCTCCCATCGCAATAGCAGTTGCTGTACCAGCAATATTACCTGTACCTACACGTCCTGATAATGAAATGGATAATGCCTGAAAGGAAGAAACCCCTGCCTTTGAAGCTTTTCCGGAGAAAATTTGCTTTATCATATCCCCGAACAATCTTACTTGTACAAACTTTGTCAAAATGGTAAATAACAATCCGACTCCCAAACAGAAAACAATCATAGGTGTGCTCCAAAGAAGACTTACTAAACCACCAATCGGATCTTGTAAAAATGCATCCAAATTGTAATCCCCCTTTAACTAATTTGTAATATTTAGAATTTTCATTCTGTACTGCATTATAAATGATATTCACAAAATAGACAATACATGTCTCCTTCAATAAACCCGAAGTTAAGACAAGAACCTTTATTTGACGACGTATTTCCCGGGAAAATTCTACAGTATTTTTTATTTAATTGTAGAATTTTTGCAAAAAAAAGCTCCTGAATATTCCGGCTAAATTACCACGAACGTTCAGGTGCTTTTATTGAAATAATTATCCTACTTCTTTCTTCAGCTGACTAGTAAATAACTCATAATAAAATCCTTGTTCATCCAACAATTCATGATGAGATCCTTTTTCTATGATTTCTCCTTCTTTCAATACAAGAATTTGATCGGCATTTTGAATGGTATTTAATCGGTGGGCGATAACAAAGCTAGTTCTTCCCTCCATCAATCGTTGAAGCGCTTCTTGGATTTTCATTTCTGTAATGGTATCAATACTACTTGTTGCTTCATCAAGAACCAAGATGGTAGGGTTTGCCAATACCGCGCGTGCAATAGACAATAACTGTTTCTGCCCTTGACTGATTCCGCTTCCGTCCTGCTTCAGTTTAAAATCATAGCCGCCCGGTAATTTTCTTATAAAGGAATGGGCATTGGCCATCTTTGCCGCTTCCTCTACTTCCACGTCCGTAGCATCCAGTCTTCCGTAACGGATATTCTCTCTAACCGTCCCCTCAAAAAGAAAGGAATCCTGTAATACAAAGGCCATGTGCTTACGCAAATTCGAACGTTTTATCCTGTTAATTGGATGGCCATCTAAAAGGATACTTCCGCTGTCCAAATCATAGAAACGGGAAATCAGGTTGATGACCGTTGTCTTACCTGCACCTGTTGGACCGACAAATGCAACGGTTTCTCCTGCGTCCACATGGAAGTTGATGTTGCGAATGGTCGTATCATCACCTTCATAAGAGAAGGAAGCATCCCTAAACTCCACTTCTCCTCTTAAAATTTCCAGTTCTATTGCTTCGATTTCATCGCTTTCTTCCTCTTCTTCATCCAACACATCAAACACACGCTCAGCTCCTGCAACAGCAGACAACAAAGTATTGAATTGATTGGCAAGGTCGTTTAACGGACGAGTGAATTGTCTAGAGTACTCCGCATATATAACAATAATTCCAATCGTAATTCCCGATTGTGTGTTTAATGCCAATATCCCTCCAACACCTGCTATAATGGCAAAACTTAAGTTATTCAACATATTCATAAGCTTTGGGATAAACCCTGAATAGGTCTGAGCCCAGTATGCGGACTTCTTCAGTTTTAAACTCTTTTCCGTAAACTCTTCCATTACCTTATCTTCTTGGGAAAATGTTTTCACGATTCTCTGACCAGAGATGGTTTCTTCAATATAGCCATTCAGCTCACCCAAGTTCTTTTGGGTTTGCTTGAACAATGGACCTGTCCGGTTGGTGATCCATCTTAAACCAAAGAACATGACCGGTACGATAATTAACGTTATGCCTGTCAGCAAAGGACTTAGATAAAGCATGACAGATACCGTTCCGACTAAGGTCAAGATACTCGAAAAAATCTGAATGACAGAACTGTTTAATGTAGAACTGACATTCTCCATATCATTGGTCACACGGCTCATTAGTTCACCGTGCTGCCTTTTATCAAAATATGGGATCGGCAATTTGTGTAAATGCTCAAACAGCTGCGTCCTCATCTTCAAGACGGTATTTTGTGCGATCCCCACCATCCAGTAGTTTTGTAGCCACATGGAAAGCGAGTAGAAAATATAGATGAATACAAGCCCTATTAATACATTTAAAAGTCCAGATGTATTTTGCTCCACTACATAATTATCAATGGCCATACCGACTATGAATGGGCCCAAAAGCCCTAATGCGGAACTAACCACGACCATTAGCATAACGAGCATCAACAAGCCTTTATTTTCACCTAAGTATCTCCAAACTCGTTTAATCGTCCCTTTCCAGTCCTTGGCTTTCTGCTTGGGACTCGCTTTACTTGCGACGGCGGCACTGCTACTTATACGCTTGGACATGCTCTGCCACCTCCGTTCCAAATTGCGACTGATAGATTTTCTGGTAAAGTTCCGAGGTTGCCAGTAGCTTCTCATGGCTTCCCTCTTCTAGGAGCCTTCCGTCTTCAATCAGTAAGATTTTATCTGCTTCAATGGCCGTACTTACCTTCTGCGTTACAATGAACATCGTGCATTGGTATTTTTTAATGGCAGCGAGCAGTTTGGCTTCTGTTTTTAAATCAAGTGCGCTTGTACTGTCATCCAGCATGAGAATCTTCGGCTTTCTTACAAGAGCGCGGGCAATGGAAAGGCGTTGTTTTTGTCCTCCGGAAAGATTGACCCCTTTTTGCCCAAGAACGGTCTCATATTTTTTCGGCAAACGATCGATGGTTTCATGAATCTGCGCATCCTTCGCTACCTGAATGATTTCTTCTAAGCTTGCATCCTCTTTCCCCCAGGCGATATTTTCTTTTACCGTTCCTGAAAAGAGAAGCGCTTCCTGTGGGACATAGCCTATTTGCTTCCTTAGCTTTTTCAGAGACAAATCGGTAAGGTCTTTACCGTCTACCCGGATGACTCCCTGATCCACATCGTAAAGCCTAGGAATCAGTTGGAATAAAGACGATTTCCCTGCACCTGTAGCCCCCATAATGGCAACGGTAGACCCTGCTTCGGCTCGGAAGGTGATATCTTCAAGAACTGGTATGTCCGTGTTCGGATAACGGAAAGATACACGGTCAAATTCGATTCCCCCCTGAAGGAACGTCGCTTCTTTATCCACATCTACCTTATCCACCAAATCAATTTCTTCGTCCAGCACATCAGTGATTCGGTGAGCAGAAGCTTTCGCCCGCGCAAATGCCATGATGATAAAAGAAAAGATGGAAAGAGCGCCGGTGATTCTGGTCGCATAGTTCACGATTGCAACAACTTCCCCAACCTGTGCTCCGCCGTTTGAAACACCAATCGTACCAAACCAAAGGACTGCAAGGATACTTCCATTCATAATCAAAAGAAGTATTGGCATGGTAATCTCCATTAGTCGAAGTGCTGCGACCGTCTGATCCTTCAGCTCCTCGCTTGCATTTCCGAACCGTTTGATTTCATGCTTTTTGCGGAGAAAAGCTTTAATTAAGCGAATACCCCCAAGATTTTCACGCATGACATTATTCACACCATCAAGCTTTTCTTGAACAGCCTTGAAAAGCGCCCCACCCTTTTTCATCACCCATACTAGGAAAATAAAAAGGACCGGAACTCCAATTACAAGAAATAGAGCTAGCTGCCAATTGACAATCAACGCCATGATTACGCCACCCACAACAAGAAGCGGTGCGCGGAGCATGATGCGTAAACTCATAAACACAGTATTTTGTATTTGTGTAACATCATTGGTCATTCTTGTGATGAGAGAAGAAGTCGGAAACAGGCTGAAATTCGCAAACGAAAACGACTGTATTTTTCCGAATAACCCTCTTCTAATGTCAAATCCAAAACTTTGGCTGACATGGGCAGCAAAAAAGGAGTTGGTAACCCCCGCTGCAAAAGCGATAAAGGAGAACAGGACCATGATGCCTCCCCATTTCATTACCGCATGCAAGTCGCCTGTCAGGATCCCCTCGTCAATTATTTTGGCCATGAGCAACGGATGCAAGAGCTCCACGACAAGTTCTGTCAGCATAAGGAGCAAGGCAATTGCAACAGCCAGCTTATACGGTTTTAAGTATGAAAAAATTCTCCCCATAATACGTGATCCTCCAAACCTTTCACTATGTTTAGTCTGCGTTGAAACGAGTAAATCTATTTTGAACGCATATGATATTTCGTTTTGCGAAACGAATATCTTGAAATTTATATATTATCTTATTATCATACCTTTATTACTATGTTTTTTAAATAGTTTGAATTATTATTATTGGTAGGATGTTGAAAAAAGTTTGTTTTAACTTCCTGTAGATTTCCGTTCCAGGTGTTCGCTTATCCAGAGGACGGTGCTTGAGCCTCCTCACTTCGTTGGAGGCCACTGAAAAACCTAGTAACCAATCTTTTGGATAATTTATAGCTGTTGATTGGAGCAATAGGCGAAGACTCCTACGGGGGAGTAGCGACAATGTTGAGACCCCGCAGGGCGTAGCCCGAGGAGGCTCAAGGTCGCCCCGTGGAAAGCGAAGCCGTTTGCGGAAATTAACAGCGGTGTCTTAAAAAAATCTAACATCAAAGACTTTTTCAGTGGCCAAGGCGAAGCCGAGGAGGCTCACGGACCGCCCGCAGGCAAGCGAAGCGCCTGGAACGAAAATCAACAAAGTAAGAGCGAATTATAAAATTAGATAGTCCCGCAAACTTCAATTTGCGGGCTTTTTTACCGGAAAAAGATTAGTAAGTTGTATTAACCTTGTTGATTGCAGTGGAAGGCGCGTAGACGCCCGCGGGAGGAAGGGACAGGTGAGACCCCACAGGCGAAGCCGAGGAGGCTCACGGACCGCCCGCAGGCAAGCGAAGCGCCTAGAACGGAAATCAACAAAGTAAGAGCGAATTATAAAATTAGATAGTCCCGCAAACTTCAATTTGCGGGCTTTTTACTGTCAAATTTCCGCTTGCGCTACATAAGGAAACCGTGTATAGTACAATATCGAATAACATGAATACCACACTTCCGACATATACTATTAAGTGTTTAACTTTTGAAAGAATAGGCTATAAAATTCGGAAAGACAAGAAAGGACTTATTTTAAAATGAAACTTGGTGCCCGTATAGTCAAGACCGGTATTGCGATTACCCTTGCTTTGTTTGTGGCACAGTGGCTAAACGTCCCCACGCCCTTCTTTGCAGGAATCGCAGCGATCTTTGCTATCCAACCATCCATCTATAAATCATATCAATCCATTATCGAGCACGTACAGGCAAACTTGATTGGGGCAATCTTAGCCATCATCTTTTCCTTACTATTCGGACATGATCCCTTTATCATCGGGTTGACAGCCATCTTTGTCATTGGAATAAACTTAAAACTTAAAATTGAAAATACAATCCCACTAGCACTAGTAACCGTAATCGCGATTATGGAAAGTCCCGGGGAGAATTTTTTAGAGTTTGCGCTCGTACGTTTCTCCACCGTTATGATCGGTATCCTTTGTGCATTTCTAGTCAACCTGATTTTCTTACCACCAAAATATGAAACAAGACTTTACTACAAGGTGAAATTAACAACAGAAGACATTCTAAAGTGGATTCGCATCAACATGCGTCACGGCACAGAACATCACCTTTTGAAAACGGACATCGAGATGCTGCATCAACGAGTGCTGAAACTGGAACAACTTTTCATGCTATATAAAGAAGAGAGAACTTATTTTCCTACATTAAAAAATTCAAGTTCGAAAGCACGTAAGCTTGTTATTTTCAGACAGTTGATCGTTACAAGTAACCGGGCATTGTTTACATTAAAAATGCTACACCGGTTAGAAAACGAATTGCATCATATGCCAGTAGAGTATCAGCATTACATTAAAGCTGAATTGGACCACTTGGTTAACCTGCACGAACAGATCTTGTTAAAATTCGTGGGAAAAATAAAGCAGCATAATACTTCAGAAATGTATGAAGAAGAACGCTTTAACAAACAGCAATTTATTGATGAGTTTATGATCCATAAAGACAACTGGTGTGAATACGAAGGCGACGTTGAAGTCTGGTACCACCTGTTCCCGCTCGTATCCAAAATCATTGATTACAGCGACCAACTGGAGCACTTAGATAAGTTGATTGACAGCTTCCAGAAGTATCATGTGGATGATAATGAATTTGAAATTGGAGCGAATGAAGAAGAATAAGACACTTTCCTGCTTTTTTTAAAGCGGGAAGGTGTTTTTTTGTGGAACTTTCTCGAAACATAAAAAACCAACCCCTAGCAGAAGAAACAGAAACTTCTCTCCGCTAAAGGTTGGCTCATAAAAATCAACTTATTTCTTGTATCGTAAACAAATTATAATAGTGACCTTTTTTCCTCATCAACTCTTCGTGAGAGCCGACTTCTGCAATCTCACCGTGCTCTATCAGCACAATGCGGCTCGCATGAGTGATGGTTGATAGACGGTGCGCAACGACAAAGGTTGTCCGGTTGGCCGCCAAACGTTCCAATGACTCCTGAATCAGATGTTCACTCTCAAGATCAAGTGCAGATGTCGCTTCATCCATTACAAGAATTGGCGGGTTTTTCAAGAACACGCGTGCGATGGCCACACGCTGTTTCTGGCCACCTGAAAGCTTCACACCGCGCTCTCCTACCTTTGTTTCGTATCCCTCCGGCAAGTTTGAGATAAACTCATGAGCATTGGCCGCTTTGGCCGCTTCTATGATCTCATCCATGGTTGCATCCGGTTTTCCAAGGGCAATATTTTCACGAACGGTATCACTGAATAAAATGCTGTCCTGTAGTACGATTCCAATTTGTTTTCGTAACGACTGAACGGTAACATCACGGATGTCGACTCCATCAAGCTTGATTTTACCTTCTGTAACATCATAGAATCGTGGCAGCAAGCTTACCAAGGTCGATTTTCCCCCACCGCTCATCCCGACGAGGGCAATGGTCTCTCCCTCCCGTACTTGCAACGACAAATTCTTCAAAACATACTCTTCATTTTTTTCATATTTAAAAGAAACATTTTCAAAGCTGACTTCACCGCGTGCAGTCTTACATTCCACGGCATTCGGCTTATCCGTGATATCATATTTCTCATCCACAAATTCAAACACACGGTCCATGGATGCAATGGATTGCGTCAAGGTTGTCGAAGAGTTGATCAACCGGCGCAAAGGATTGTAAAGGCGGTCAATATAGGCGACAAACATGACCATTTCCCCGACCGTCAGCCCCTGGTTGATAACCTGATAACCTGCGTAGCCGATTACTAGAAGCGGTGCAATATCCGTAATCGTATTCACTACTGCAAAAGTTTTTGCATTCCAGCTTGTATGGTCCAATGCTTTTTGCAGAAAATTGGTGTTCTGTTTTTTAAACTGCTCCTGCTCATAGTCCTCAATCGCCATACTTTGGATGACCGGCATTCCTTGGACTCGCTCATGCAAATGACCTTGTACCTCTGCCAGCGCCTGTGAACGCACCCTTGTGAGGTGACGGAGACGACTGTAAAAGTATTTAATCGAAAATCCATAAAACGGGAACAGCATGATAGACACAAGTGTCAATGTGATATCGACTTGGAACATGATAATGATAACAATTAAAATGGTCGCAAGGTCGAGCCAAAAGTTCATCAAACCGGTGATAACAAAATTCTTAGTCTGTTCCACATCATGGATGACTCTTGAAATCACTTCACCTGCCCGGTTGTTGGCATAAAAACGCAAACTCAGCCTTTGAATATGATCGAACAACTTGTCCCTTAAATCATATAGGACCTTACTTCCTGTCCATTGTGCAAAATATTGTCTGTAGTACTCTATCGGCGGTCTTAACACCAAAAAGGTAATAAAGATTGCCCCCATGATTATGAGCAGCTCGTTCGTTTTCTCCTCTGCTGACCTACCGTCTACAAGCAATATATCATCTACTACGTATTTCAATAATAATGGAATTAATAATGGCAACCCGAATTTCAGCATTCCAATAAGGATGGTACCGACTATTTGCCACCGGTATGGTTTCACAAATTGCATGTACCGTTTTATACTATCCAATTGACTTCCTCCCAAATGATGACTGCTAGCTTACTATTTAGCTTCCGCTTTTCAATTTGAAACATGTATGTATTTCTTAAATACGCCGCTGTTGATTTCCGCACTGGGCTTCGCTTTCCTAGGGGCGGTGCTTGAGCCTCCTCACTTCGTTGCTGGGTCTCAAGCTACCGCTATCTCCCTCAGGACAAGGAAGGCTGCGGCAGCTATACATCGCACGAAGAAAATGCGTAGCATTTTCGAGGAGTCTTCGCCCTGTGCTCCAATCAACAGCTAGAGAACACTCATTAATTAAAGGGTGCTTTAACTCGCCATAAAACAAAAAAGGCCTGGCATATCAAGTTACCAGTTGCCTTTTGCATGAAACTATCCTCGGTATGTGAGGTATCGCTCGTACCACAAGTCAATAAAGTCCGGAGCAAACGGACCTTTTCGCTGCCTGATCCAGGAGATCAACGTTTGAACATTACTCTTCAAGATTTTATCTATTACCTCTGGATAGTTCATCTCTTTACGATGTTTCTCGTACTCATCTTCATCTAGCAAAATAAACGTCATATCCGGAAACACTTTTATATCCAAGTCATAATCTATGTATTTCAACGCTTCGTCATCCGCTATAAAGGGTGAACTAATGTTGCAGTAATAGTACACGCCATCTTCTCTAATCATGCCGATGATATTGAACCAATGCTTTCCATGAAAATAACAAATTGCTGGTTCTCTTGTGACCCAGGTTCTACCGTCCGACTCTGTCACAATGGTTTTGTCGTTTCCACCAATAACAAGGTTTTGCGTCCCCTTAAGCACAGTCGTTTCATCCCACACTCTATGAATGTGACCGTTGTGCTTGTAGCTATGTATTTGTATTGTTTCACCTTCTTTGGGACAACCCATTCCTCTTCCCCTTCTTTCTATTTTTATGCCCGCACTTCTCAGCTAAAAGCAAACCATTTTCTACTATTATAACGGTTCCCGTGAGATTTTAAAACAAAAGAGCCATCTTTATGAAAAGAAGATAGCTCCACCGTATTAATTAAACTATTATTTCATACGAAAATATCCGCTTAAATAGACTCCTGCAAGTGAAAAGATTTAATCGCCTCTTCTGTTTGTGTTTCAAAAATTGATTGAATTTCCGCGAGTTCTTCTTTCATTTTTGCAATATCTTCTTTTAGTTTTCTTAGCTTTTCAGCTTCCTCCTTTAACTGTTCCAACTGCTCTATCGCCTTTTCGTTCCGTTCGATCTCCCCTTGAAGTAACAATAGTCTATCCATCGTCTTCAACTGCTCTACCACCGCCACATCAAACCTATCCACCACAACATCCTCCTCCTTACCAAATACCATACCCTCTACCCATAACATTCTCCCCCTGCCCCCCAAACCCTTTGACTACATATGTTGAGCAGAGGGAAGTTTTGTCGAGTGAAAAAAATTTGCAAAAGGGGTCAGACCCCAGCAGGAATTTCGTCCTCCACAACGAAGAAGCACTCCCTATCGGTTTGATAAGGAGTGCTTCGTGTTATTGCTTGATTATTGTTGTTGTTGGTTTTGTTGGTTCTTTTTCGCTGCAGATTGAGCGTTTTGTTGTTTCACGTGTTGCGCGCTAGTTTCGCTCGCATACTCAGCACCGTATTGTTGTTGTTGGTTTTGTTGAGCATTTTGTTGTTTCACGTGTTGTACACTTGTACCAGAAGCTGTTTTACCTGCTTGGTTTTGTTGGTTGTTGTTTGCCATTGTTTATCACCTCCACGAAATTTAAGATAACCATTTCGGAAGGAAACTATGACAAAAAACAAAAAAATATTTTCTGTATATTTTAGACCAGTAAAGAACGGCCGCCATCCACGATAATCGTCTGCCCTCGAATCATGCTAGCCTGGTCTGATAATAAGAATAGAACCGCATTGACAAGGTCATCAGGTTCTACCATACGTCCAGCAGGGGTATTATTCTTTGCATCCTCAAGAAGTTCATCTCTATTTGGGAAGTGCTTCAAGGCGTCTGTATCTACCGCTCCACCGGAAACTGCATTCACAACAATATTCTTATCTGCAAGCTCGACTGCCAGATAACGAGTCAATGCTTCAATTGCAGCTTTGGAAACTCCAACAGTGGTGTAATTTTTCAAATAGCGAATGGAGCCTAGGGAGCTGATGCTGACAATCTTCCCGCCGCCGACCTTCTCCATTCTTTTGGCAGCCTCTTGCGCTAAAAATAATAAAGCCTTGGAGTTGATATTCATCGTCCAATCCCAATGAGATTCCTCCAGTTCCATTACGTGACGCAAGACACCAGATGCAGCGTTACTCACCAATAGGTCAAGTCGACCGAACTCTTCGTCAATTTTCACAAACATTTCTTTAATCTTTTCCGGCTGGCCTACATTCGCCTTCACGGTTAATGCCTTCACACCCAGCGCTTCAATTTCAGCAGCTGTTTCTTGCGCCGCAGATTTACTGCGATTATAGTTGATGACAATGTTATAGCCATCCTTAGCCAACTCCAACGCAATTTTTTTACCGATTCCACGGCTGCTTCCCGTTACTAATGCCACTTTATTTGTCATTTTCTCTACTCCTTTATGTATGGAAACTTTATATAATATCTTTCAGTATAAGGCTTATTGAATCATCAAACAATAACAGCATAGACATTGCCATAAAGGAGGCAGAAAGCTATGTACGTTGGACGTGACATGACCGAATTATCCATGCATTCCAAAAAAGAATGGAAAGATACTGAACTTGCTTACTTTCATCATTCTCTTCAACAAATGGTCCCTTATCTAAATGCAGAGGGACAGAGCATTCACAGGGAGATTGTGAAAGAAATCGAAGCCCGTGGCGGGTTTCAGCGCCACGAAGCAGATTGGACACATGGAACAAGAATAAGTTATGACTAAACATCAATAGGAAAGGATCAACCCGTAAAGGTTGATCCTCATTTTTTGCTTACTCCACTGATTTCAGGTATTCTTTCCACATGTTTTGATGCGAAACCGGAAAAGCAAACTCCTTCATTTCCTCTGCCGTAACCGCAACAAGATCACTTCCCTCAAGAAGCTCTCCGTCCCATCTTCCAACATACACATTAACATCCCAAACTAAATGGGAGAAAACATGTTTAATATCGCATACAAATTCACCTGGTGCCACATTTAAACCATACTCGGTTTTCATCAATTGCTGTAACTGCTGCTTCGCCGTTCCAAGCTCATCTACTTTTACAAAATTCGGGAACTCCCACAGATTTGCCAATAAGCCTTCACTTGGTCTCCGGTGAATTAAAAAACGACCATCATTATCTTTAAAGATTCCTGCAACAAGTGCTACCTGCTTTGTTGACTTCTTTTTAGTTTTAACAGGAAGTTCTCGCTGAATTCCTTCTGCAAAAGCACGGCAATGCTCGCGAACAGGACATAACAAACAGGATGGTGAGGTTGGTGTACATACCATTGCACCTAGTTCCATCAACCCTTGATTGAAAAAAGACGGGTTCTCTTTTGAAATAAGATCGCGGATTACTTCTTCGAAAATTTTCCTGGTCTTCGGTTTGGCAATATCATCTCTAATCAAAAGAATCCGAGATAATACCCTCATGACATTTCCGTCGACAGCAGGTTCTGGAACACCATAAGCGATGCTAAGAATCGCTCCTGTTGTGTATGGTCCTACTCCTTTTAATGTGGAGATTTCCTTAGGCGTATTAGGCACAATGCCTTCATAGCTTTCATGAACTTCTCTTACCGCACTTTGCAAATTCCGGGCACGTGAATAATAGCCAAGTCCTTCCCAAGCCTTTAATACCTTGTCCTCTTCTGCTTCCGCTAAGCTTTGGATGTTTGGGAATTGTTCAATAAAGGAATTAAAATAAGGGATAACTGTGTCCACTTTCGTTTGTTGGAGCATGATTTCTGACACCCATACTTTATAAGGATCCTGATCTTTACGCCATGGAAGATGTCGTTGCTCCCGCTCAAACCAAGTAATTAAATCATGTTGAAAACCATATATATCAAAGTCAACTAGTCGTTCGTGATGGGTACTTTCTTTTTTCAAAATAAACCTCCATGTCGTTAGCTAGAAATTTTCAAGCCGATATATTCAACCGCGCCGGCTTCTGTATCAATATATTGGGACAGTTCATGAAAAATGTTGCTCTGCCTGGAACCTCGCAATGCTTTCATGGCAAAATAATGTGATTCGGTTGGAAGTAAGAAAGATTCACGATAATAAGCAGCTCCTTTTTCAGAACCGGCTTTTGTCCAGCGGTAATCATTTGCTCCCATCTGATTCATAGCGTGCAGAACCCGCTGCATCGTTTCTTCGTATTGAAGAGTCACTGTTTCCTTTATAGGATATTGAATGAAAATATGCAACTGTTTTGTTATCATGTTTGAAAACACTCCTTTTGCATCAGACTAAATAGAAAAGAGAAAAGCATCCGTTTCACCGAAAAAACCGGAAGGAGGCCGACCATTGGATACTGGAACACATGTTGTAATGGGTATTGCTATCGGTTCCATGGCTACCATAGATCCATTTGTGGCAAGCAGCCCTGAAACAGCAACAGCTATCATGATAGGAGCAATAATTGGTTCACAGGCGCCTGACACGGATACCATCTTAAAATTCAGGAATAATGCGACATATATAAGAAATCACCGTGGAATCACACATTCCATTCCGGCTGTGTGCCTCTGGCCGCTATTAATCGCACCGGCCATTTATTTGTTCATTCCAGAAGCTAATTTTCTTTACTTATGGATTTGGACATTTATAGCAGTAATCCTTCATGTTTTTGTCGACATTTTCAACGCTTATGGGACACAGGCGCTCCGACCTTTTACAAAAAGATGGGTGGCACTCGGGATCATTAATACCTTTGATCCTGTCATATTTGGATTTCATATCGCCGGATTAGTCCTTTGGGGTGCTGGATTTCACCCTGGCTACACATTCTTGGCCATTTACGGCATATTGATTGCCTATTATGTGTTGCGATATCGCATGCAGCAAAAAGTGTTGCAACAAGTGAGGGAAATCATCCCAAGTGTGAGGCAGACCTTGATATCACCGACACTTTATTGGAACCAATGGCATCTCGCAATTACTACTAAAGATAATTTTTACGTGGCTCGGGCGGTCAAGTATCAGATTTTCATACATGATACTTTTGAAAAAGTACCGCTTCCGGAAAACGCCATTATCGAAGCGGCAAAATTCGACGACAATGTTTCCGCGTTTCTTTCCTTCTCTCCAGTCTATCGATGGGAAATGGAAGAATATGATGACCATTATGAGGTTCGGTTCATTGACCTCAGGTACCGTAGCAAAGATTATTATCCTTTTGTGGCCATCGTACAGCTTGACCACGATTTGAATATCATTAGCTCCTACACAGGATGGATTTTCAGCGAGGAAAAGCTGCGAACGAAACTGGAGATAATCCCAAATATAGACTAAACCGCCCGCCCAAACGATGGGCCGAGCGGTTTTTTAATGTGTCAGATGATCATCTGCATTCAAGAGATGCTTGTATTTGGGATTATTCGAAAAGAATTCGTGAAGGCTGTCTCCATGGCGGTCAATAATTTGCATGACCATTCTCTCTGTCATGTCTTTTCCCTTATATTCATATCCTGCCTTTGCATAGGAGCTCTCAAAATCTTCCCATAAAAGCTCCACCCAGGTTCTCGCCTTATCATATGTTAATGCAGAGTTCTTTTCCATCAGACGATCTGCCAATCGTTCAAAATATTGCTCCATCGTAACACTCCGCTTTCGTTTGGTTTAATTTCACTATGCTTATCATTACATATAATCACATCTAAAATCCAATATTAAAGATAGATGTTGGGTTATCTTACGGTTGATTTTTTCACTGAAGGTACCCTCATCCACTTACCGAGGAGGCGAGTCGCATGAGGAACAAAGCGAGAAACTTTCCAAACCCCAATGACAACAAGTTTGAAGGGGAAGGTCGTGCAAAGTCTGAATATGCTTCAAAGCGTGCTAATGGAACGATTAATACGCATCCACAGGAGCGCATGCGTGCTTCTGGTGCCAGAGAAGAAGATACATTCTAAACTTTGTGGATAAGGTTTTTTTCGTGTTTATAGCTTATCTGCCGCTATGAATATCGGATCTACCCAACTAATAGGAGGTTGTTATCATGGCAAAACAAAATCACAAGCCATCACGCAGTAATCCTTTTACGTTAAATGACCATCCGTTTCCGCAGCCTAATGCACATTCCAAGCACTCGTTCCGTCAAGTAAACGGTGAGACGCAACAAGCTCAGAATATCCAGATCTTAGAAGTGCAGACAAGAAAAAGATCTTAGTCAAGCAAAAAAGCAAAGAGGCCTCACGCTTCTTTGCTTTTTTCGTTCATAAGCATGGATATTGGTAATCCTTCTTCTTCTTTGCTAGTGGTATCGCCGTGCATTCTATGTCCCCACGCAAATACACCATTCATATATGTAATTTTAAAATGAACGCCGGGATCTCCTTCTATTTCATACACTTCTTCTGGCTTAAAGTCATCTGGATCTAACATATAAGCCTTTGCCATTGTGATCTTTCGTTCCAGGACGGCAAATTCATTTACAATACCGAGCTGTTCGGCCTTTCGCGCCTTTTCTTTTAATGTCGCGATTTCCTGATGAAGTTCATGTGGTGTCATTTGACTGTAACGCTTATCCTGTTCCACTTGCTTTCCCCCTAAAAAATCTATATAAAATAAGAATAGCACGATTCTCACATTACAAAAAGCTATTATGAAAAGAGTGATGTACATGCATACCATACTGATAACAGGTGCAGGCACAGGTCTTGGCAAGGAATTGGCACTGTCATATGCAAAAAAAGGTCACACAATTATATTGACAGGCAGAAGGTTAGAACCTTTAGAGGCTGTAAAAGAAGAAGTTCAATCTCTTGGGACGAAAGCATTCGCCTATCAAATGGATATAACCAATGCAGAAGATGTTAAAAAGACTGTAGGGATCATCACCTCAGAACATGAGGTTGACTATTTACTGAACAATGCGGGTGTAGGCTGCTTTGGTCCGTTAACAGAATTAGATTCCGATGAAATCGAAACAGCGATTCAAACGAACGTACTTGGGACGATTTTTTTGACGAAGGAACTACTTCCTCAATTGTTGAAAAGAGAAGACGCTAAAATCATGAACATCATCTCCACTGCCGGCCAAAAAGGAAAGGTCAATGAAAGCGTCTATGTTGCAAGCAAGTTTGCAGTCCGCGGTTTTACCGAAAGCCTTCAAAAAGAATTAGAGGGAAAAGTCCATGTTATCGCAACTTATATGGGCGGAATGGACACCCCATTTTGGAACGACACAGATCATATTAAAGACAAGTCTAGGTTGAAATCCCCCAGAGAAGTGGCGGAAATGATAGTTGCTCAGGATGACAAGTTGGAAATACAAATATGATTTAATAGTTGCCGTTTGGAACGAGGTTTGTCCCAAACGGCTGTTTTTCTCTAATTCCCCTCATTTTCCTCGAGCCACCGGTCAATTAAGTCCATTCCAAATCCCTTTCTATACAAAGCACCCTTCATTTTCATCTTATATTCGTATCCCTCTAGTTTTGCGTACTTTCGGTGGTATTTTTCTGCCTGTTTTGCAATTGCTTCCCACTCTTCAGATGTATCTTCTTCAAGTTCCGCTTCTTCCACCGCAATTTTAATAACAGAAAAAGCGTACCCTTTTCTCATTAAAGCTTGCTCCACCTTTTGAATCATAATTTTAAAGGAGTCTTTCTTATATTTTGGTGCATACTTTAAGACAAGCTTTACCGCATGCTCAATCTCTGTTTCCTGACTGTATTGTGCTTCAAGTACTTCTTGGATAATTTCCTTGTTCACGCCTTTTTCGAGTAATTCCTGTTCAATGACGCCTCGTCCCTTCAAGGTCGTGTTCACCTGAGTCCTTACATACGCGTTTGTGAATTCCCTGTCATTCAAATAGCCCTGCTCCTTTAGTCTTACGACAATTTCTTTACCGACAAACGGTTCATATTCTTTTTCTTTTAAATAGTCTAGAATCTCTTTTTCTGTTCTCATTCGAAACGAGAGATAGTGGACAGCTGTATGATATGCCTTATTTATTTGATCACTAAAGAGGATTTCTTCTATATCCAGATCATCTAGTTCCTTGCCTTTTACTAGTTGAAACTTCATTAGCGTTCCTTCGTACACAGCAAACGCATATTCCTCGTCCAAGAAAATATTGAACCGCTCTTTGTTTTTTTGCTGCACAGATATTTTTGTTATTTTACCCATTTCTGCTCTCACTCCGTTTCATAGCACATTGGCCCGTATTAAATAAAGGATAATTAGGGAAAAGAACTAATATAGTATGTAAGATATTCTCTATGGAGGGTGATATAGATGAAGATTGCCATTGCTGGCGGTACGGGGCTTGTTGGTCAAGCTCTGACAGACCATTTAACTGATAAAGGACATTCTATCTTTATTTTAACGCGAAACAGCTCGAATAAAAAGGAAAAAAGCAAATGTCACCTATGTAGAGTGGCTTAAAGAAGCTTCCTCCCCGGAAACAAGTTTGGATGGAATGGATGCTTTTGTTTAACCTAGCGGGCGAATCCATCAACAGTGGGCGCTGGACGGAAGAACAGAAAAAGAAAATAAATTGAGAGCCGCATTTCTTCGACAAAAGAAAATCAATAGAATTATCGGCTCCATGCAAAAATAAACCGGAAGTTTTGGTGAATGCAAGTGCCATTGGCTATTACGGCACTTCTGAAACGCAAACTTTTACAGAAGAAAACTCTACTCCTGGATCTGACTTTCTTGCTTCGACCGTTTATGCCTGGGAAAAAGAAGGCGGAACATGCGAAAGCTGAAGGTGTTCGCACCGTTTTTACCCGTTTTGGTATTATTTTGGACAAAGGCGAAGGTGCACTGCCAAGAATGATGCTTCCTTACAAAATGTTCGTTGGAGGGAAAAATCGGTTCTGGTGAACAATGGATGTCCGGGGTGCATATCAAAGATGTAGTTGGTGCAATTGCTTTTTGTTTGGAAAATAAAGAGTTAGAAGGGCCTGTGAATGTCGTGGCCCCAGAGCCAAAAACAAATGAAAGACTTTGGTAAAACGCTCGGAAAAGTGAAGGGCCGCCCACACTGGTTTCCAACGCCTGGTTTCGCTCTGAAAGTTGCTCTTGGGGGAAATGAGTGTGCTTGTACTTGAGGGTCAAAAAGTGTTGCCAGCAAAATTAGAGCAAAAAGGCTATAATTTCTTATTTTCCCATCTTGATGACGCTCTGTCCGACATATTACAATCATAGTAATGACAGAAAATTAGGAGTATTCTATGGGAATCGTTATGTTTCGAAACGCGACCGTCTACCCCGTCACTTCACCTCCGATTTATAACGGAGATGTGATTGCCGAAAACGGTAAAATAAAGATGATTGGCAAAAGATTAGCCGTCCCGGAGAACGGGAAAGTGATAGAATGTAATGAAAAATATTTAATGCCTGGTTTTATTGATGTACACACACATCTTGGCTTATATGATGAGGGTACCGGATGGGCGGGAAATGACGCCAATGAGACAGTCGAGCCCTTGACTCCACATATCCGAGCACTAGATGGAGTACACCCTTTTGACCCTGGTTTTCAAGATGCCATCCAGTATGGAATCACAACCGTTCACATTATGCCCGGAAGTGCGAATGTTATCGGAGGAACCACCTCGGTTATCAAAACGCATGGCGTGAACATTTCTAATATGATCATTCAGGAAACTGCTGGCCTCAAGGTTGCTTTTGGAGAAAATCCAAAGCGAATTCACAGTCAGGGCAATAAGGACTCCATTACACGTATGGGGATAATGGGTATGCTGCGCGAAGCCTTTTATCAGGCAAAACATTACGACAATCCTGAAAACCTGCGGGTAAAGCCCATTGTCATGGCACTTGAACAGAAGATTCCTGTACGCATCCATGCGCACAGGGCGGATGATATTATGTCTGCCGTCCGTTTTGCAGATGAATTCAATCTACGTTTTACGATTGAACATTGCACAGAAGGGCATCTAATCGCAAACGAATTGCGAGGACGAAACATGAAAGTCTGCGTCGGTCCGACAATGACAAGGAGATCTAAGATAGAACTGAAAAACAAAAACTGGAGAACCTATCAAGCATTAGCAGAAGCTGGTGTCGAAGTTTCCATTACAACAGACCATCCATATACCCCAGTACAGTATTTAAACGTGTGTGCTGCATTGGCAGTTAGGGAAGGTTTAGATGAACAAAAAGCACTAGAGGGAATAACGATTACAGCTGCTAAAAACCTTAATGTTTCCGACCGCGTCGGGAGTATAGAAACAGGGAAGGATGCCGACTTGGTACTATGGTCTCATCACCCGTTTCAATTCCTCGCAAAGCCTGTCATGACAGTGGTTGAAGGTGAAATAATTTACCAAAAAAATTAACAAAAAAGTTGTTTCTTTTTTAAATAAAATCGAGTATGATACGTAGGTAAACAAAATTAAATCAACTAACAATTTGTGTTTAAAATGTTAGGGAAGGCAAATGGTGCGCCACCAGTTTAACTGGTTCTAGTGGGTTCGATTCCCACCCCGAAATTTTTTGTAATTTAAAAAATTTCGAGGGTGGGCCAGTCTTCACGTGAACGTGACAGTTCTGCCCTCAATTGGAGGGTTAGACATGCTCAAAAAACGTGATTTCCAAGAATCTCAAACTCTTTATGAGTTAATGGTGCACCCTGAAGTCTTCCCTTTTGTGCGTCATAAAGCGTATTCCTACGATGAGTTTCTTTTCCTAACAAAACAAACCATCGAAGCGGAAGAACGCGGAGAATTGATTTCACGTACCATTCTTGATGAGTGGGGCACTCCAATTGGAACAATCAATCTTTTCGACGTGCAAGACGGAGCAGGCTTCCTCGGCACTTGGCTAGGCAAACCATACCATGGCAAAGGTTACAACCAGCCTGCCAAGGATCAATTCTTCGAGGAACTCTTTTACGAACTCGATATTCAATCCATTTTCATGCGCATCCGCAAGGTAAATGTTCGTTCCACTAAAGCGGCGGAAAAGCTACCTTATGTGGTCCTTGCAAATGAAACCCGGAAAAGCCTGTTAGATGAAATTAACGGCGGAGAAGATATCTACAATCTTTACGAAATCTCACGCGACCAATATACACTATACAAACTGCGCACAGGTCACGAAGTGCTGCATGAAGAGCATCAGTTAAAAGAAGCATAATAATATCGCGTCTGCCCTATGTTGTGGGGCAGGCGTTTTTTTAGTATATTTTCCCACCTTTTAGCTAAAACTATTGGTATGCAGATAGTAAGGAGGGATTCTTGATGAATGATAAAAAGCGTCGTGAAAAAACAAAAACTACATTGAGCAAAACGCAGGAAGTTACCTACTCTCGTGAGTTTAAAATGGCAGACCGAGTTGGAGGTTTTACGGAAAGACGCAGATAGTTTTTTTATCTTGGTGACTTGGTTGACTTGGTTGACCCTTTCCTTAAGGCTGTTAAGCTCTAAAGGGAAGGGGTTTTTCATTTGCCGGGGCTCGCTCTAAGGACTTGACTCGCTCGGATTTTCGAATCGGGCGATATCTGAGCATAATCGGGCGATTTTTCGATTTTACGGGCGATAATTGAGATTTACGGGCGACTTTTTGAAGTAATCGGGCGAAAATTTAAAAATTACGGGCGATAATAGAAATAATCGGGCGATTTGCAAAAAAAACCAAATTTTTGGACAGTAACAAATTATCCATCAGCCATCAGCATCTTCTTCCTCTCCAACATCTCCCTCACATCACCCTCCTCTTCTCCGGTTAACCTATTCAAGAAGACATAAAGGGTCAACAAACGTATGTACCTAATGTCTATCGCATATTCTTAGGAGGGGTTTCGAATGGGACGTTCACGCGGACATCAATCTGGTGGTAAGAAACAAATCGTCACTTCCACAAGTACCTAAGAACATGAAAAAAGTTGCACAAGATGCAGAATTCGCGAACGAGCAACATGCAGATAATGAAATCCTTGAAGCACAAGCTCGCGCATCAGCAGCTGGAATTAAACGGAACAGCAAGAAAGATACCTTTAGATAGTTCCACTTTTGGGCCGGGCTTGATTAAACCAAATCAAGCCCGGCTTTTTAATGAACTAAAAAAAGCACTTACCCTCAGGTAACTGCCATTTGCCAATATTAGATCATGGTCCCAAATGCTTTGTAATATCAGCCGGCCCCTGCCTTTGTGCTTCATCCTTGATTGATTCAATGCCTTCCTTCACCTTCTTATCAGACATGGATTTATAACGATCCGTTTTTCTATCTAACATATATCCAAAAACCAAAAATGATACAACAACGATAGAGACTACTATCCAAAAAATCATCAATCCCGCCCCCTTTATTACTACTCTATTCTACACGTATCCAATAATCCCCTTTTTGTTTTTCCCAAACTAAAAAAGCAACATGAAAACATCTCACGTCGCTTTCTCAAATCAATCTCCTATATTTAATGTGCCGCTACATAACCGCCATCCATGGCCTTACGCCCGTTCCCACCTTTACGTTTCATCTTGCGTTCATCCATTTTCTCTTTAATATATCTAATCGCAAACCGATCTAACCCATAGAAGGTAGCTGCCGTACCTGCTGCAATCAGTAGTATCGCTGCTGTATATAGTATCGGGTTCGTGCTGACTGTTCCGGCCAACAGGAAGTTCAAGTTCATAAATGCTGCTCCTATAAGTGCCGGTATTGTTGCTAAACCAAGTATTAGTGCAATTCCTACCAGTACTTCTCCCCAAGGGATTAGAATGTTAATCAAACCAACGTTAGGCAGTGCCACATTCTCAAGAAATGCTGCGTACCATCCTTGTACCGCTGGATGCGCTCCTTCCGCCTTTGCGATGGCGCCGTGCAAAAATCCCTCTGCATCAAATGTTCCTATTTTCGGCAAACCGGCCTTTAGCCATTGTACCCCCAACCAAACTCTTAAAATTGTCCAAAGGATTGCCATTTTCGGTCCACGTAACCATTTCATGATTTACTCCTCCTAGAATTTTAGTTTGTTAAGTTTTTCACAATGACCTGTAAAAAAATTTAGCCGGCTAGCTCTCTTACTTTTGCTTCAGAAAGTTTGTGAAGTTTTTCACTTACTTTCTATCTTTACTATACATCCATTTTCCATCCTTTACAATGGAGTTCACAAATTGTTCGCAATATTTATTTTGTTAATAACTTAAATATCATAATACGACCTTTTATCTTAATATAAATAAATCACTTAATTCTGAATAGTATTTTGTGAATAAATTTTCAGAATGTTGTTGATAATGTGGATAAACGTGTGTATATCCCGTCTATCAAGATAACTGGCTGTGCACAACTGCAAATATACATGACTTTAGCACCATGAAACATCAATTATTATGTTACCCAATACCTATATTGAAATAATTCTTATCTTTTTCAAACGGATTGATATTAACTGCTCACAACGATTAAAATAAAGATATTACGATAAAGCGAGGTGTGGCACATAATGAGCAACTATGTCATCGGATTGGATATTGGCACCTCCACAACCAGATCTGTCATTTTTAATAGAAATGGAGAAGTGGTCTCTGAATCAGAGCATGCCTATTCTACCTACCGTCCGAAGCCTAATTACTCTGAACAAAATCCATTGGAGATCGAGAGTGCTGCACGTCTTGCCATCTCTACTTCCATCAGTAAATTAAAAATCACACCAAACGATATTATTGGTCTAACTATTTCTGCTCCTATGCACAGTTTAATTTGTATAAATGATCAAAACGAACCGATTTCGCCCCTGATTACTTGGGCTGACGGTAGAAGCTATCCACAGGCTGCCATTATGAAGGAGTCGTACGGACAGGACTTATATGAGCAAACAGGAACACCCATTCATCCTATGTCCCCTTTTGTGAAGCTTGTCTGGATGAAAGAGAATCAATATACGCCATATTATGAAGCAACACGCTTTGTTTCTATAAAAGAATATATCTTATACAAATGGTGCGGGACGTGGCAAGTGGATTATTCTATTGCCTCTGCAACAGGGCTTTTCAATATCCATACACTCCATTGGGATGAGGAGGCACTTGCCATAGCAGGTATAAATGAGTCTCAGCTATCCAAAGTGGTTCCCTGTACCACACAAGTTGGACCACTTTCCGCTGAAATTGCAAAAGAATTACTTCTACATACTTCCACCCCCATTATCATCGGGGCTAGTGGCGGTGTGCTTGCCAATATCGGTGTAGGCGCCACAGAGGAAGGAGAAACTGCCTTATCGATTGGTAGCAGTGGGGCTATCAGAAGATTCACCACCCAAAAAACAATCGACGCGGAACAACGTACCTTTCAATATGCGTTTACGAAAGAAAGTCGCATCGTTGGGGGTGCAACTAACAATGGTACAATTTTAATGCAATGGCTGGCAAGACAATTTTCTTCCTTAACCAAAAAAGAAACGGTGGAAGTGGCAGATCTTGAAGCACTTGCTGCAACATCAAGCGCAGGGGCTAACGGGCTATTTTTTCTGCCACATATGAATGGAGAACGTGCTCCAAAATGGAATGCTAAAGCAAAGGGTGGTTGGATGGGGCTCACTCTATCTCATACGAGTGCTGACATGATTCGCAGCGTAATGGAAAGTGTTATTTTCAATATGTATGAGATTCACGAAACCCTTCACGAAAAAGAAAACCCTACTAAAAAGTTGATAGTCAGCGGTAGCTATGCTCGCTCGCCACTATGGGTACAGATGACAGCAGATATTTTTCGCAAGACTGTCATTTTAACGGATAGTACACATGCTACGGCGTGGGGCGCTGCCTGGCTTGGGATGTTTGCACTTGGAGAAGTTGAGTCCCTTGAAGCCATTAAAGCATATATCCCGATAAAGCATGAGGTATTGCCTACAGTCCGAAATGTGGCCATGTACGAGGAATATTACCACCTCTACCGTGAACTATATAATAAAAATAAACCATTATTTGCGGAAATAGATCGTTTGCAATACTGACTATTCTAAAGAATAATCCGGCAAAATACGCCCGGTCCAATCTAAAACTTTATATGATTGGTTAATCTCCGCTGTTCCTTTCCGCAAATAGCTGGAAAGTATAAATACTTAATGTTTATGTTTTACAGTTAACTCAGTGAGATAGCTTTTTATTTATCCTACATTGAATGAAACTTCTTTGTTGGTTGGAGTGGAAGACGCGCAGACGCCCACGGGAGAAAGGGACAGGTGAGACCCCACAGGCGGAAGCGAGGTCACTGAAAAACCTAGTAACCAATCTTTTGGATAATTTATAGCTGTTGATTGGAGCAATAGGCGAAGACTCCTACGGGGGAGTAGCGACAATGTTGAGACCCCGCAGGGCGTAGCCCGAGGAGGCTCAAGGTCGCCCCGTGGAAAGCGAAGCCGTTTGCGGAAATTAACAGCGGTGTCTTAAAATAATCTAACATCAAAGACTTTTTCAGTGGCCAAGCGGAAGCCGAGGAGGCTCACGGACCGCCCGCAGGCAAGCGAAGCGCCTGGAACGGAAATCAACTGTTTTATTCAATTTAGTATGCTCAAGAAAAGAGCTAGCAGCCATGTAGATGACTGCTAGCTCTTTATAATTTCAATCACCTTTACCCTTTTACTTCTTCTCTTTTCCTAATACTGATCCCTGTAAAACCATAAAACAGGCTTAATAAAGGACTAACCAAGCAAAAGAGGGCAAAAGGCAAGTAATCCAACACAGGCACTTCAAGCACCCCTGCCATGAACACACCACTTACTCCATACGGAATTAATGGGTTGATGACTGTGCCGGCATCTTCTAGTACTCGTGCTAAATTTTTTGGTGCAATTCCTTGTTTTTCATATTCCTTTTCAAAAGCCTGACCGGTTAATATGATGGACATATACTGCTCACCAACTGTTACGTTTACTCCAATTGCGGTTGCAACAGTGGCGAAAATCAATTTTCCAGTAGATGAAACAAACGATTGGATCATGACGAGTATGCGTTCCATTACACGTAACTGCTGAATTAATCCACCCATACTTAAGGTAAGCAACACAAGGGATACCGACCACATCATGCTTTGGATGCCGCCCTTTGTCAAAATGCTGTCTATCGCTTCGTCACCTGTTGCTCCGGTATATCCATTTTGCATCACCTCCATAAGTTGGGCCACTTGAACGCCAGGTTGAAGAACGAATGTCATCACAGAACCAACGATAATGCCGACCATCATGACAAAAATAGCAGGCACGCGTTTTAGTGCAACTCCAAACATGATAACAGCCGGTAATAATGCCCAAATGCTGACCATGCCTTCTTCTTTTAATACCTTAGGCAACTCTGCAAAATCTCCTACCTGCCCACCGCCATTACCAAAAGAGAAAAATCCGAATACCACCAAACAAATGACGGTTGCAGGTATGGTTGTCCATAACATGTGACGGATATGCTCAAATAAATCAACCTTGCAGACTGCTGATGCAATATTGGTTGTATCTGAAAGAGGAGACATTTTATCTCCTAAAAGGGCCCCCGAAATGATCGCTCCTGCAACAATAGCCGGGTTAAACCCCATGCCTGTTCCAAGCGCGATAAAGGCCACTCCGACCGTCGCGGCAGTAGTGAAAGAACTACCGATGCTTATCCCGATAATAGCGGTAATGATAAACACGCTGGGAAGAAAGAATGAAGCGGAAATGAGCTGTCCTCCATAGTAGATGAACGTTGGTATGGTACCAGACAGCATCCATACCCCGATTAAAATTCCAATTAGAATAAATAATAAAATGGGGGTAAGCCCTTCCTTTAAACCATTTTTCAAGCCCGTTTCAATATAGTCCCATGAATGCCCTTTAACTAAGGAAAATACAATCAAGACCATGATACTCGCAAAAATAGGTATATGAGGCTCTGCTTTAAAAATAAACAATGATATAGAAATAATTGTGATAATGCTAAAAATCAAGAAAAGAGCTGCAAGGCCGCTAATGTGTATCTTTTCTTTTTGTATTTGCTGCTCCATGATGTTCCCTCCAAAAATAAAATTGCCTACCTGTTAATTTGCAACAAAAAAGCTCCTTCATCCCTAAAGCAAGGGACGAAGAAGCTCCGCGGTACCACCCTAATTGGCAAAAATAATGATTGCCCACTCATCTGCATGGATAGCCGTTAAAAAATATGTACTGTACTTCATTTTCCTCTATGCCTGGATTTTCACCAACCATCCAGTCTCTATCTGCTGCAATAAGGAGAACTACTTTTATACATGGCTACCATTCTATTTATCTACTAAGCTCTACTCGTCTAAATTTCGCTAACACACTTAAACGCTTAAACGCTTTTAGGTGTTAAAGTGTTGTTATTAAGATAATACATATTTCAACGCTTGTCAACAAAAAAAATCCTCCTGCATGTTGCTTAGGAGGATTTCTGACTTTTTAAAGTGTTAGGTAAACGAATAACAAAACTGGTCTTGTCATCATTTGAGCGACAATATATTTCCCCATCATGCTTTTCAATTAGTTTTTTGCAAATATACAAACCTATCCCTGTACCTAAGTCCTTAGTTGTAAAGAACGGTTCAAAAATAGCGTGGATTGCTTCCTCTTCAATTTTCGGTCCATTATTGGTAATGGACAGCTCGGTAAATGCTCCGTTTTCCACACATACTACTTGAATGGTACGAGATCCGTCCGTCATCTGTTGCAGCGCATCGATTGAATTAATAATCAGATTCAGAAAAACCTGCCTTAATTCATCTTTATTGGCCACCATGTTTATGGAAGGATCAATGTCCAATTGTATGACCACGTCTCCATCTAGTAAGCTCGGATACAAGAACTCTACCAATTCCTGCAATAGGAAGGACAGATTCACTTCTTCTCGCTTACTCTCAATCAACTCTTTTCTAGAAACATGTAAAAATTGAGAGATACGATAATTAAGTTGATCCAATTCATGACGCATTATTTCCAAATACGGATGATCAGGAAGTTCGTTTTGCAAGAGCCTCGTGAACCCGATAACAGAGGTTAGGGGGTTTCTGAATTCATGGACAAAGCTCGAGCTCATCTGACCGAGAATCGTGAGTCGCTCTTTATGGGTTTGGTTAATATATAGTTTCTTTTCTTCCAACTGCTTTTCTTTAATTTGCGTGTATTTTCTAACTGCCAGATAAGAAAACTTGTCAAAAAGAGCATTTATTTGGTCGATAATAGGTTGCAGTTCCTCACTTGGAATGCCTGAATTCCACACCCACTTAACAACTTCACTCCTGCCCGTATTCACATTGAAAACGAACTCGCTGATGTTTACATTGGCTTGGACTCGTTCATGCGCTGTCTTGTTTGCGAGCTTAATGATTTCGTCTTCAGTCAATGGATCTTTAATGGCTTTTTTAATAAGCTGATACATTTGCCAGCCGTTGCGCACTACTTCTTCCTTGTATATATCATCTTCCGAAATGACACTTTTATTTCGCCAATTCCGAATAAATTGATCATGATTTTCTTCTAAAAACAAAATGAGTTTCTGAGCAGCGTCCATACTTGCCAGCCACCTTCTACATTATTTTCGGAGAATCTATATCTATCATACCAGAAAATTCAAATAGAAGATAAAATATTCTGAACATCAATACCGATAGTAGGACACTTCCTATTTTTTCATCATGGAAAAAGGACATTTACCTTCCATAGGTTTTACATCGTCTCCAATAAAATATTGTTTCCATTCTCGATGGTCAGGGTCTCCGTAGTGACTGATATTTGGGTGTGTTGGAAGCTGATCCCATTTCTCTACACGCTCCCTTACCTTCTCACGGGACATAATACCACCCTTTGATGTACCTTCCAGTCCTTCAAATATCCTTCTTGGCTGGAACCCTAGGATGAGGCTGTTCCCTAAATCTCTTGTCTTTCTCTGCTTGTAGGCAGGAGCATTGCCGAAGACGAAATACGGCTCTTCTGCAAAGGAAAAGGCCCACAGGTGATGATCTGGATCTGTTGGATAATCTTTAGGCCATGGTTGATCATCTTTCATATGTAAAAATTGTAATATATCCCAAAAATATTCCCGATAGTATGAGATAGTTTTTTCTTCTTTCTCTGGCTCCACAAAAAGAAACAGTCCATGTCGAACGAGTGGTTTCTCAGGATCAAACAAGGCGTTAAATTCCTTTAACGTATCCGGTAGATGGCTCCAATTATCATGACTAATATACGAATACCGAAGTTCACCTTTCTTCTCTGCACTCATTCCAAAATAACAAGGGAATGTTTTATTTGTAACAACTTCCCGGAAATTTTTATATTCTTGCACCACCCATTTGGGTACAATCTTCTCATTTGTCATTTGTTCCTTTGTCAGCAACTTACCTTTGGTGGAACGAACTGCGGTTTCCATTACATCACCTCTAAAGTTAGTAGTTAAACAACCTTCCTAACAAGCAAACTACCCTTAAAACTTGTAACCAAAACGTGGACAAACTTTCAGCTAAATATATTGCAAAAAAAGGTTTTATCTATATATTGAAAGGGTATAAACATATGGGGTGTTTACCATTTTAGAAAGATAGAGGAGACAAAAGGATATGGGCATACTAATTGTAGATGATAACCAAGTAAATTTATTCGTCATAGAAAATATCTTAAAAAGAGCGGGATATAAAGATTACTTATCCTTCACATCCGCTAATGAGATGTTTACATATTTACATAACGATAATTCCGCTTCAACTAAAATGCCCGTCGATATCATCTTGATGGATATCATGATGCCTGAAATTGATGGTATTGAAGCGTGTAGAACTCTCCAGACTATCCCACACTTGAAAGACATCCCTGTCATTTTTGTAACGGCACTAGAAGATTCTAATAAAGTAGCAGAAGCATTGGATGCAGGTGGATTGGATTATGTAATGAAGCCAATTAACAAGACAGAACTATTGGCGCGCATCCGGGTGGTCCTTAGGCTGAAACAGGAGAAAGACAAGAATAAAAAACACGCAGAAAAAATCAAAAAT
Source organism: Bacillus sp. m3-13 (assembly GCF_000175075.1). Taxonomy (NCBI): domain Bacteria; kingdom Bacillati; phylum Bacillota; class Bacilli; order Caryophanales; family Bacillaceae; genus Bacillus; species Bacillus sp. m3-13. The sequence continues at coordinate 93,272 of NZ_ACPC01000046.1, read as the reverse complement.
CAGTTGGATCTTTCCCAACAAGTGCAAAACAGTCTGTTGAGTGAACCCATCATTGAAGACAGATTTGTTGTAAAAGCCTCCTATATCCCCGCTTATAAACTGGCAGGCGACATGTACTATTGGTATAAGATCGACGATTCGAGGTATGCGGTCATACTGTTGGACATGATGGGACACGGAATTTCCGCTTCCTTAGTATGCATGTTCATCTCTTCGGTACTGCGTGACTCCATCAGAGGATGTGCTGACCCTGAATTCGTTATCAGTGAATTGAATCGATGGATGCATGCGCTGAATTTACGCAATCAGCAAATTCCATATTATTTTACAGCTATTTACCTTGTCATAGATACAAAAGAAAAATCAATGGAATATGTTAATGCTGGTCACCCCGCTGGTTTTGCACTCATTGATGAAGATGAAGTAGTGGAGCTATCTAATAGAACATGTGCCCTTGGATTCTTCGAGAACGTGGATGTTAGAAAGACGAAGATCCCTTACAAAGATTCCGTTCAAATCATGCTTTATACAGATGGTGTGGTTGAAACAATGGAAAAGGTGGGCATGAATCAATACCCTCAGTTCATTAAATCAGCCTCAAAACTCTGGGATCTTCCAAACATTCCAGAACCTATTAATCTAGTTTTACCTGATGACATGCAAAAAGAAGCCTCAGACGATATGTGCGTCGTAATGATACAAGCAAGATAATAAACTTAGAGTAGAATTATACAGTTAATATAATCCCTATTGATCGAAGTGGAAAGCGCGCAGACGCCCCCGGGAGGAAGGGACAGGTGAGACCCCTCAGGCGATGTCAGGAGGCTCACGGACCGCCCCCAGGCAAGCGAAGCGCTTGGAACGGAAATCAATGTATTTAGGATAACCTAAATAAAAAACGGAGAGCAGGATTAGAATCCTAGCTCTCCGTTTTTTTGCGGTATAACTTATCATACAAATCAAACTCTTCAAAACCAGGATGTGCATCAAGACGCAACGCCTCTTTGCTCCCAAGACCCAGGAAACCCTCTGCTCCAAGACTCTCCTGAAACAATTGAATCACATTGTGCTGTAGCTCCAAAATTAAAATAAATCAATACATTACGGCAAAACAATTATATGAAACTCATTGAACGATCGGTCTGTCACAAGATTATGCTGTGCAAAAATAATTCTATTCAACAAGTCTTCATTAATATACGCAAACTCATGATCAGAATGATAATATTCCGAAAAGGCCGTTTTTTCCGCCAGCTTGCATATTAATTTTTCGTGTAGGTCTTCATTTTAGAAAGGGGGATAATCCCTTTTTGTGCTTTCTCCAATATCTTCTCATTCATGTCGGTCGCATAGATTTTCGCCTTATGGCCTACTCCTTCTTCCTCCAAAAGGATAGCCATCGAATAGGCTTCCTCACCCGAAGAACACCCTGCGTGCCATACCCGAATTTCCGGCAATTCTCTTAAGAGAGGAATTACCTTTTCTCTGAATGACAAGAAAAAGGAAAGGGTCACGGAACATCTCTGTAACATTGATAGAAAAGTCATCTAATACTTTTTGCAAAAATACATCGTGGTGTATCACTTTTTCCGTCAGCTGAGAGATGTTTTTCAATCCTTCCAGCCTTAATCTATTTTCCACTCTTCTCATAATGGAAGACTTCATATATTTCCGAAAATCAAACCCTGAGAGACGATAAACTGCGGTTAAGAATAAATCTAACTCCAAGTCTTGCTTGTCCACTTGTAATCTTGCCTCCAAAATCTCAAATCTTACAAAAAGGAACGGCTACTCGCGTCCAACGAACCGTAACCGTCCCCTTTGTCTATACCTAATTTTTCGCTACCCAAACTCGCATCGCAGATAATAGCTGATCTAGTTTAAGTGGTTTGCTGATATAATCCGAAGCTCCCACTTCCAGACATTTTTCTCGATCACCTTTCATCGCTTTAGCCGTTAGGGCAATGATTGGAACGTCTTTATGTTTTTCTAGATTACGTATCGTTTTGATAGCTTTATATCCATCCATGACCGGCATCATGATATCCATTAAAATGATATCTACATGCTCATTTTCATGCAGAATATCGAGGCACTGCAACCCGTTCTCGGCTGTTAAGATATTCATATCCTCTTTATTTAAGGCATTGTTAAGGGCATAGACGTTTCGGTGGTCATCATCTACCACTACAACCGTTTTCCCTTTCAGGATATTGGAAATGTCATCCTCTTCCACTGTTTGCGGCTCTCTAGTAACTCCCTCTTTTCTTGCCATATTTAGAACCATGTTTTCTTCTTCCAACAGTTCTGTTTCAGAAGTGGATGCTACTTCTTGCCACGCTGCTTCTACTTCTTGCAGTTGAGGCATGCCTTTTGGCAAACTAGGAATTAATAGAGTGAAGACACTTCCTTCGCCCTCTTCGCTTTCCACAAACACACTGCCTCCCAATAGATTGGAGAATTCCTTGGAGATGGAAAGGCCAAGTCCAGTTCCGCCGTACTTTCTCATAGTCGCACCATCGCCTTGGTGGAAGGCTTCAAAGATGAGGGACTGCTTGTCCTTGGAAATACCGATTCCGGTATCTTCCACAGAAATCTTCAACCAAGTATCGGCCTTTACATTTACATTTGCTCTTAGAAGATCCCTCTTTGGAGCTTTTTCAATTTTCACGGACACTTTTCCTTGTTCTGTGAACTTAAAGGCATTGGATAATAGATTTTTTACAATCTGCTGTAGACGCTGTTCATCGGTGAAAAACACATCAGGTAACTGATTGCCGCGGACTATTTCGTAATTCAGCTTTTTATGTTTTGCGATATGGGTAAACTGGAGCTCCAGACGGTTGATGAACTCTTCCACGTTCACTTCCCCAAACATTACTTCCAGCTTTTTCACTTCTACTTTGGAAAGATCCAAGATGTCATTGATTAGATTCAACAGATCCTGACCAGAAGAATTGATGACACGGGAGAACTCTCTTTGTTCATCTGTCAGTTGGTCTTCCGGATCTTCTGCCAGCATTTCTGATAGAAGTAGAATACTATTAAGCGGTGTTCTCAGCTCATGGGACATATTTGCCAAGAACTCTGATTTATATTTGGAACTAAGTTGAAGCTGTTTCGCTTTTTCTTCAAGCTCCGTTTTCGCTTTTTGAAGATCAGAGGATTTCTGTTCCGCATCACGAGAACGCTCTTCAAGCTGCTCGTTGATCATGCGCAGCTCTTCTGATTGAGTTTGTAGCTCTTCTGACTGAGCCTGTAATTCTTCGGATTGAGATTGGAGCTCTTCTGTCTGCGCTTGTGATTCAAGTAACAAACGCTCGACTTCCATTCTTCCTAAAATATTCGTAATAGCAATACCTAGGGTTTCAAGCACTTTATTTAAAAGCTGGCGATGTGTCTTTGTGAATCCCGTCAGCGTTGCCATTTCAATGACGGCAATGACTTCATCTTTTATAATGACAGGAGCAATGATAATGCTCTTCGGTTTAATATGGCCAATTCCTGTTGTTACGACGGAATATCCTTCAGGTACATCTTCAAGGATAATCACCTTTTTGTCCCAAGCACACTGCCCTACCAATCCTTCACGAAGCTTATATGCTTCTCCACCAATATCTTCCGCACCGTCGGCATATGTGGCAATCTTCTTGTAAGTACCATCTTTTCCTTCACTGTCCAACAGGTAGAACGCGCCAAGTTTTGCATCCATCAGAGGTGTCAAGGTGGCGATGAACTTTTCAGCAAGCGAATCGGTGGAAACATTCCGATGGTAAAGGTTGATAATATCGGCAGAATTCGTTTGCACCCAGTTTTGTCTGCCAATCTCTTCTGTAAACTGTTTTTCTTTCAAATGATAGGATTCAATGGAAGACGCCATCGTGTTAAAAGCTTCCGATATCTCTCCTATTTCATCCTTTATGTTTGTACTTAGTCTTGGCAAAGTGGATAGGTCATCATAGTTAATGTCCTTAATTCCATTCTTCACTTCATCTAGTCTTCTGTTAGTGCTTCGTATCACCCAGAGTGTGGTCATGATTATTATTAGCAATGAAAGAATCACAGCCGCAACCATGGTGATTATAAGAGTTTGATAGGTTTCATTGGCGCTTGCCAAAGTATCTTCCATATCCGATTCCTGTAAATCTTTGAAATCTGATATGTCTTGCAGAAGCGCTGATCTTGTATCTAGTTGAGAGACATAAATTTCTTGCAGGTCTTCATTGGAAGCACCATTATTAATTTGAGAGACAATTTCTTGCTCCATACTCCAAAAAGAGTTGTAGCGCTCTTCAATATTCCTCAATAAAACTTTCGTCTCGTTTTTATTCAGTACAGCTTCCAATTCAACTATATTGTTTCTGACAGTTTCCCTGTTTTCTGCAATATTTTCTAGATTATCAGTAATATCCTCCGCATCGTCCCTATTGATAACAAACAACAGCTGTCTGTCTGTCTCATAGAACAATTGCCTGATATCAGTTGCTTTGTTAACTTTGTAATACCTGTCCTCAACTATTTCCAGCATATTTGTCTTCATCGAATTGGTCATAATTAAAATTACAGACAATAGCACAACAAGCGAAATTACCGTAATTCCCAGACCGACAAATTGTTTTTTCTTAAAGCTCACCGCAACTCCCACTTTCATTGGTTTTTGATGCTGAAAACGTGCATAAATATATAGATTGATTATACCAGTAAGAGGAAACCGTGGTCGAGTTTGGATACTCGAATCGACAGATTTTTTCACAAAAAAAGGGCTCTGTCCATTAATTGTTGGATTTGCCCTTTCTTCTTCATATTTCCTTTGATGAAACTGGCAGGAATAGTTTAATCCCTCTTTTATTGAAAGGCAATACTTTCATATCAGCAATTAAGTGGCTGATATAGGAAATGGTGCATGTTATGAATACGCCGTTGATAGAAAGAGAGTGTTCAAGTTTTAAAGCTATGTAAGCGAAGAATGCTGCACCAAGTATGGAGTGGGTATAACTCCTGTGGGATACCAGTGAAGCTATTATGATGTAGACACCAAATAGTATCATCCACATTTCCTGCAAGGACACCCCTCCAAGTAGAACACCGGCACCAGTGATGGTCAGCATATGTTTCTGTTTTATTAAAGAAGAAATAAGAATCATAAGTGCTCCTATTCCGATCCCTCTCAATTTTTCCTCCATTGTTCCCTCATATAAACTATAAAGAATCATCATTGTCCCTATAATTTGTGCGATTGTTCTTGTCACCGTGTGGGATAACGTTATGCGTCCACGGAGTTTTCCGTCAATATCAAGGTCTGGCACAAGACCTGATATGGTTCCCAAGCTGACTAAAATAAGAGTTGTAGTTGGTGTCGTCTGCAACGTGTTTGCCACGGCAAAACCTGTTGCTGCCCCAATGGCTGCATGCGCTGTACCATTCATGTTATGTTTCACCTCTGTCTGACCTTCTGTAGTAGTGATGTGTCGGGATTTTTAAATCACCGGGTTATACAGCACCATATTTCAGCTATTTTACACGAAAACATTTGTTCTGTTTAGGGGCAAAAGTCCTGATTGGTGGGGGTATGTTCGGTAAATTCAGGTTTATTTTCATCTTTTGGCGGAGTTGAAATTACGAATCGCCCGATTGCACCTGTAAATCGCCCGATGATCTCAATAATCGCCCGTAAATTGAAATTTTCGCCCGATTCGTCGCTATTTTCGCCCGATTACCATGGATTTTCGCCAGATTACCGTTTCGAATACCCCCTGAAGGTATATACACATCCTCCTTTTAGTAATACTTCCATCTAGCATTTCATGTAAAAGAGCCCTCTCGCCACTTAGTAACGCGAAAGGGTCTCATCCTCACTCCTTCTCCTTCAAAAAATGCTCCACCAGCTCTACATGTTCGCGAAGGTCCGTTTTCCCCTTCTCGCTTATCACATAGGTCCCCCGTTTCACTCGCTCAAACCATCGGTAATAGTTCTTTGTCAAAATAGAAGAGGTTTTTTCACCAGTACCTAAATCGCGCAGTGCCTTTGGGGACAAAGGACCGAACTTCTCCAAATAACAGGCAATCTTAACGCAATTTTCTTTATAAGCCGTTCTTATCTTAACCCGGCTGCTTCCGCCAAGGTTCACATCCGAAGAACGGCCGTCCATTTCCTTCAACAACGCGTCACGCTTGCGTTTATTTTGGCGCATGCTTCGCGACCGATCAAACGGTACTGGATCGAACATGACCTCCACACGCTTACCACGCCCGCTGAATGACACGACAATCAAGCCCAGGTCAAGCCGCTTAATTAAATGGCATAAATCTGTCCAACGCTTTGAACGTCTGCTGAAAGACGGTTTCGGGATTGCTATATACACAAGATCCGTCAACTTTTGCCTTTTTGTCGCTTGGATGAGTAGCTGAACATTTAAAGTCAGTTTTAACTCCACAACCACTACTGCATCTCCCTTCACCATCGCAATATCGCAGTCGTTCACTTCCCCGTAAACCTCATAGCCTTCTTTTACAAAATGCTTTTGAATAGGCTTATACAAGTCTACTTCATATAATTTTTTCTTTTCTGTCATCGCTCACACACCAACCTCCCCTAAATGGACAGAATCTCTCGGATGTCGTCCTCCGTCAATGATTTTGATACTCTCTCGTCAGGGTCTATAATTTCTTCTATTAAATGTCTCTTTTTATCTTGCAGTTCGTTCATTTTTTCTTCAATTGTTCCCCGTGCCACAAGCTTAATCACTTGGACCGTCTGCGTTTGCCCCATTCGATGTGCACGGTCCGCAGCCTGCTCTTCCACTGCCGGATTCCACCAAAGGTCATATAAGATAACAGTATCGGCACCAGTCAGGTTAAGACCAGTCCCACCTGCCTTCAGCGAAATCAAGAAAAAGTCTCTTTCCCCAGAGTTGAACCGTTCACAACGCTCTACCCTTTCTTCTGAAGGGGTTTGGCCGTCTAGATAAAAATAGGGCAGTCCCTGATAGGCAAGCTCTCTCCCTATCAACTCCAACATCTTTGTGAATTGGGAGAATATAAGCACCCTTCTGCCTGAACGCTGAGACTCTTCAATCAACTGTAGGAGCATTTCGAACTTAGCAGAGCTACCCTTATATCCGTTTACGAAAAGTGAAGGATGGCAGCAGATCTGACGAAGCCTTGTTAGCCCCGCTAGTATACGAATTTTATTTTTCCTCAAAGTGTCTTTGTTCAAATGCTTTAATGTATCATGTCGAAGTTTTGCAAGATAGGCCGCATAAAGCTTCTTTTGCTCAGGTAAAAGCTCTACCGATTCCAAGCTTTCGATTTTCTCTGGCAACTCTGCCAATACATCCTCTTTCACGCGTCGAAGCATAAATGGCCGGATCCGCCGCGCTATGGTTTTCCTAGTCAGATTGCTGTATTCCTTCAATCCCATAAACAACTCAGGGAAGACAACATGAAAAATAGACCACAGCTCTTCCAAAGAGTTTTCTACAGGTGTCCCGGTTAAAGCAAATTTATAATCAGATTTCACTCTTTTCACTGCTCGAAACGTCTGTGTTACTGGGTTTTTGAAGGCCTGTGCTTCGTCAAAAAATACTGTATGGAATAGGTTAGTCGCATAAAGGTTAATATCACGTCGCAGCAAAGGATACGAGGTGATGACTACATCCACTTCTTTTAGTCTAGAAAAGGCCTGTTCGCGATCTTTCCGAGTCCCATCCATAATGATTGCCTTGATCTCTGGTGCAAACTTCTTCAGTTCACTCAGCCAGTTATAAGTTAGAGAAGAAGGCGTTACAATTAAAGCCGGACATTTTTTTTGGCGAATATCAGGTAGCTCTGAGAGGATGAATGTGATACTCTGCAAAGTTTTCCCGAGCCCCATATCATCTGCTAAAATACCGCCAAAACCATAGTGAGCCAACGTTTTCATCCATTTGTATCCATGTATTTGATAATCTCTTAAAATCTTGTCCACTTGCTTTGGTACTGGAATATTTTCACTGGTGGGGTTTCGGATTTCCTCCAAGAATTGTCGGAAGCTTTCTTCTAAAGAGAACACGGCATCATCTTTTACAGAATCCAGCATCTTGAATCCTTTAATAATAGGCACATTCAAACCATGTTCTAGATCCTCATCCTGCACTGGATTGGCTTGCAAGAAGCGTTGAATCTCTTCAAATTCCCTGGTTTCCAAGGAAAGCAAGGAACCATTGTTCAAGCGATAATATTTTCTTTTTTCCTCCAGTGCACTTAACAGCTCCCTGATTTGTGATTCCGGAATGCCATCCATTTCAAATTTGAATTCAAGCCAATTGGTACGCTCTTTTTTTACCCTGATACGAATACGGGGTTTAGCCGACTCCCTGAAAATTCTATTTCTAATAGCAGTCGTTGCATACACTTGTACAAAACGTTGCAACTTAGGCAGCACATGATAGAGAAAATGATACTCCAACTCTTCGTTGTGCAGAAAGTATCCTTCTTCCGTACTTCCGAATTCACTGTCCTCCATTAAATCAAGGATTATTTGCTCCTTATCATAATCGCGGATAACCATAGTGTTCATGCGATGTTCTTTTGGATCTAACGGATTGATCATCACCTGTTCATATTGAAACTCAATACTTGCTAAAAGCCGGTTTTTTACTCTGTCCAGATAGAGCTTCGCTACTAACGGAGTTTTGGCAAACCGTTTGGCAACCGTTTCATCAAGTTCCACTTTTCCAAGTTTCCGTAAACCTGGGACTACCTTTTCGACAAACATCTGCACTTGATTGAGAGCAATAGGGATCGAATTTGTCTTAGAAGCATCCAACATTCTTTTCAATTCAGCAAGTCTACGACAGTCATCTGTGTCCAAGGAAATAAAGGAACCGTCCTTGAAAACAGTATTATAGGCTCTAAAAACGAATAAATCATTTAACCCATCAATCTTCAGCACAACCCCATTTGCATGTTCTTCTGTAAAAGAAAAATGAAGGGAAAGGGGCTCTTTTACTAACGTAAAGCCATTGTATGCTTGTTTATTAACATGCATTTTCACATCTACCTGCTGTAAAAGCGTTGCGACTTTTCTAAAGGAGGATGGTGGGAGAATTAGTTCTTGCGGCAATAAATCTATTTCCTCCAAAAATGTTTTTTCATCATCAAGCATGTCTATCAAATACTGAATAACAGCATCCGCTTCTTTATTAAAGCAATGACCCTCTGGATCAAACAAGTCACTACGTTTTCCATTCTTTATCGCCTGTAGTAGTTTACGTGGATCTTGTACAATGCTCTGGTTCAACGAAAGCTCTATACCAAGGAAATTCTCCTTGTCTTTTACTACCGGTTTCAGAGCAAATACTACGTCTACCACTTTTCTTTTTTCAAAATGAAGCTGACTGCCGCTTGTTGGTTTCTTATCTGCTTGGAATAGTCGGAACACTTCTTCTGACAGGTCATGTTGTGACAAATGGTTTTCATAGATCGTCAAAAGCACAGCTGCAATATGCTGACATTCTAATTTTACAGAAGCAAGCTTTGGACAAGTACAGCTCGTGTGAAAGTCCCCCGTACCAACCGCCGTCACGACAACATGGAAATCCTCAGACGTTGAAACGACAGCAATACACCTATCGTTCGTCCATTCTTCTATTTTCACTTTATCCGCTCTGCGAAATGCCTCCCCGCTTTTTAAGGAAACAGAACCACATCTTTCTTGGATGAGTTTTTTATCTACTTTTATGTTCATGTGGTGTTCTCCTTTCAGGGTGGATTTCGACTTTCTAAAGTAGATTGTAACACACAATAAGAAGCACAGCCCCCTAGTCTGGCAAGCTGTGTCTCCGCTTTTCTATATAGTTCTTATACTTTTTGATTTCATATCATCAACTGCTTCGTTCATTCTTGCTAGGTCATAGATCCCCTTCATCAGAAAGAATCTGGCTACAAGGTCTGGGATATCATTTCCGGATAAGGAATACCCAGCGGCACCAAGCAGGTCTTCTGTTTCTTCCTCATCAAGTCCCAAGGCAAAAGCCAATGCTACCATCGTCGTTTTTCTTGGGCGATATTCTGGGTTTGTTCGTATTTTTGAAAAGTGTTTGCGGTCCAAACCGGCCTTTTTATATATTTCCGCATCTGTTCCGCCATTGCGGTCCATATACTGAAACAGGACCTGTTGCAGAGTCGGCTTTTTATTGTTTTTAATGAACTCTTCAATTTCAAAGATATCACTTTTTTCATGTAAAACAGGTGATTCGTTGTAGCAAATGTACTCTTTTGCCTCCAGCTCATCATGTATTTGATGCTGCCATATAAATTCTTCGAGTTCCTCCAAAAACTTTTTATCTACCATTCTCCGACCTCCAAATGTCGCTTTGAAGGCGACCATTTAATGGATATTATTAGTTATTATTATAGCATGAAGGAGGATGATGAAAATGAATAAAAACTTAACAGAAATTATTTTTCTAATGGACAGAAGCGGGTCAATGAGCGGCCTGGAAAAGGACACGATTGGAGGATTCAACTCATTTCTAGAGAGGCAATGCAGACATGAAGGCGAGACAATTGTCACCGCCGTTCTTTTCGACGATGAAGTGGAAACTCTGTGGAACGGGGTGGATGCGAGGAATGTTACGTTAACAAGAGAAGACTATTACGTTAGAGGCACTACTTCCCTTTTGGACGCAATCGGGAGAACGATAATGGACGTAGGAAACCGTTTATCACGTACTGAGAAAGCTTTAAGACCAGGAAATGTAATCTTTGTCATTACTACTGACGGTATGGAGAATTCAAGCGTAGAGTTCACCTATCCGAGAGTAAAGGAGTTAATCCGTCACCAAGAAGAAAAGTACAGTTGGCAGTTCATCTTCATGGGAGCGAACATTGATGTTGCAAAGGAAGCAGAAAACTTGGGGATACACGAGGATCAAGCATTTAACTTTGAAGCTACCAACCAAGGCGTGGAGATGATGTATGAAAATGTCTGTGACATCGTATCTGAAAAAAGGATACAAGTAATAGAAGATTGATAGTATGTAAGAAAAAGTAAAAAGGGAACCGCAACTTCTACATCTTTTCGGGTTCCCCTCATTTTTTCTACTATTTTGCAGCAATGGATAGTAACTCTTCCATACCTACCCAAAGCTCTGTTTTTTCTATCTGCCCTGCGATCTGCAAGAGCAGGTCTTCTTTCCCGCGCCCTGCCATAAACTGGACACCTACAGGGAGGCCTTCCTCTGTTACATGCACTGGTAACGACATTGCTGGCTGGCCGGTCAAATTTGCAAGCTGCGTAAAAGGGACTCTCTTTAAACTTTCTTGCACGAGTTGTTCCACGATACCCATTTTCTTTAGGAGCGTGGCAGATCCCAATTTCCCCGTCACTTGGAGTGCAATGCTTTCAAGGGGCTTTAGCTTATGATCACCAATTTTCGCAGGTGGGAAGGCTGTTGCAGGTGTTATATAAAAATCATAGGTTTCATGGAATTCTTCCATAGCATATGCGGCCACATCCCACTCCCTCATATTGAGAACGAATTCTTGCGCAGACATGGACTTTCCGATTAGACTAAGCAGCCAAGTCGCAGGCTCCACATCATTCAGCGTCGCTTTTCTCCCTAGTATCTCCTCAAGAGCAGCAATCATGGCGCTAACTTCTCCAAAGTAGAGGGAGAGATAGCTTGTGGCAACTTTTTTTCCATCTACCGGTGCATCGATTTCTTCTATACTATGACCTTCTAATTCTAAATACTTCAACGTTTTCTTGACCGCCTCTAAACATTGTTGGTCTACTTCTGTACCAATTGGTGATTTAGTAGAGTACGCGATGCGCAGCTTTTTCTCTATCGGTTGTGGAAGGATTTCCAAATAACTTCTATTATAATCTGGGATGGAAAATGCTGCTCCTTTTTCCACTCCCTTTAATTCATCTAGGACAGCCGCGCTATCTCTTACTGTGCGTGTAAGCACATGTTCTACTGCCGCCCCCTGCCAAAAACGGCCAAGTTGCGGCCCTACAGGGGTCCTTCCTCTCGTTGGCTTTAACCCAAACAGCCCGCAGTAAGCTGCTGGAATTCGGATAGAACCCCCTCCATCATTAGCACCGGCAATTGGAACCATACCTGATGCCACTGCCGCTGCCGATCCGCCACTTGAACCACCAGGGGTGTGAGTAAGTTTCCATGGATTTCTTGCAGGTCCGTATGCAACAGGTTCTGTTATGGCCATTAAACCAAACTCTGGTACATTTGTTTGCCCTAAAAACTGAAAGCCACTTTTCCTTAACCGACTAACATATTCAGAGTCCCTCTTTGATCTATATTTGCTTAGAGCTCTAGATCCCAGCGTTTTCGGTTCACTTTTTATTTCTTGACCTATATCTTTTAATAGAATCGGAACTCCTGCAAATTGCCCTTTAGGATCCATTTCTGTAACAGCTCTTGCCTGTTCGTACATCCTATGGATAACCGCATTCAGTTGGGGATTTTGCGTCTCAATTTCACTGACCGCCATTTCTAACAGTTCAATGGGCTTGACTTCCTTCTTTTTGACCAATTCTGCCAGTCCAAGTCCATCATATTTTTTGTATTCTTCCCTCTTCAACGTTTATCACCTCTTTATACTCTATTCCTCAATGAAGGTGAATAAACCTCTGTCTCAAAATCAAACATTATTCCATTTGCCAGATGAAGTCCTTCCTATCAACACCAAAGCCCACCCTCCAACATAGGCTATATGACACAGATATATTTTTTAGATCTTGGGCTTGTTCGCCTTAGAGAGGAGCTTGGTATAGATGGAGTTGACTGCAGCACATTGGATGTACTTGATTGGGACACTCGTTATTATCTTTACAATGTTGTTCAGGCAGAATGTGGTGGTTCCTGCCATCCTAGTAACGTTTTTAGTTGGGTGGATTTTCAGCGGTTCATTCATTTTTGGGCTTCAAACCATATTTAACGCCAGCTTGGTTGCAGCGGGAGAACTGTTCAATATCTTCCTGATTATAGCCATCATGACGGCACTATTACATTCCCTTAAATCTTTGGGTACTGATGAACAAATGATTACACCTTTTCAACGGGTGATGAAAAATGGGCATATCTCGTTTTGGGTCATTGTGTTTGCCACCTATGCAATTTCCCTTTTCTTCTGGCCGACACCAGCCGTACCACTTGTGGGCGCACTTTTAATTCCAGTTGCCATTAGAGCGGGACTTCCTCCGATTGGAGCAGCTATTGCCATTTCACTAGCCGGTCAAGGAATGGCCTTATCATCGGACTACATTATTCAAATAGCCCCATCCTTAACCGCTACCGCTGCTGCAGTTGATATTGGAACGGTTGCTGATCGCGGGTTCATTTTGTCACTTGTTACGGGAGTGGTAGCTATCACTCTTGCTTATTTTTCAATCCGCAAGCTTATTGCACGGCCGTCAAATGAGCATTTAGTAAAATGGAACGAAACAGACAACCAGAGCGGGGAGACAGAAGGACTGTCAGAAGGCGGACCAGTGACAAAAAGTAAATACAGTTCTTTGTTTGCTATTTTAGTTCCAGGCACTTTTCTCGCCATCATTATTTATATGGTACTGGCGAAGTTTTCCGATGTTCTTCCTTCTCTAGAAGGTGGAGCCGGTGCCGCCCTTATCGGTGGGGCTTCACTATTATTATTAATTGGAGCGTCGTTCTTCCTTAACGCCCGAACCTCCCTTCAAACAGTCAGTGACAATATCGTCAAAGGTTTCTTATTCGCCTTTAAGGCGATGGGTCCGGTTATTCCGATTGCTGGTTTCTTCTTTATTGGTAGCGGAGAACTGGCTTCTAGAATCCTGGGCACATCTGCTGATGAGACTCCTTCCTTCCTATTTGATCTCATACTTGCAGGCCAATCCTATATTCCGGAAAGTTTCTTTTGTTGCAGGGTTTGGGATACTTCTAATTGGAATGATAACAGGCTTAGATGGTTCTGGATTCTCAGGCCTTCCTCTTGTGGGGGCACTTTCTGGTGCACTTGGGGAGAGTGTTGGTGTGGAGGCTGCCACTCTTGCTGCGATTGGACAGATGGGATCTGTCTGGGTTAGCGGAGGTACGTTGATCGCCTGGTCTTCCCTTGTGGCCGTTGCAGGATTTGCTAAGGTTCCTGTCATGGAGCTTGTGCGGCGGAGTTTTGTACCAGTCATTATTGGATTGATTGTGGCGACGTTAGTTGGACTGTGGTTGTTTTAGTGGTAAAGCCCTTCATTCAATTGTGAATGGAGGTTTTTTCTTTGTGTTTTGAAACCTTTTATATCGTTTGTCCGTATCTTATGATATACAAAATTCAAAACACTCTTTTCGGAGGCTCATGATATATGATTAAAAAAATGATGAACTATTTAAATATCGGTTCTCCTCATGTAGATCTTGTTCTAGATAACCATGAATTGAAGCCAGGTAACAAAGTGACTGGTGCCTTTCATGTGGAAGGCGGATGGGCGCAGCAGCACATTAAAAGGTTGGAGTGCGATTTGGTGAAGGAGTTTCAAGGAGACACGATTGAAACAGTGGAAGCTGTTACCACCATCCTCATGTCCAAAAGCTTGGGGGCGAACGATAAAGAGGAATATCCTTTTTGCTATCAGTTGCCTAAAGATATCGAACCTTCCACGGAATATATAAGCTACCGCTTAAACACAAGGCTAATCTTTCAGGATAATGTAAAAAGAATTGATCATGATGAAATTGTTATTCTCGGCTTAAAATCAATGAAGGCCTGACTCTTTTTTGTGGAGGCAGGCCTTTTTATTTATATCATTATTTCAATAACTCTATCCAATTTCTTTTCCCATACAGTAGCCTAATTACATATACCTGTTTTTTTTCTTCTGAGACAATGTAGAAAACAAGAAAATTATGGATAATTAATTTTCGGTATTCCTTTGAAGCGAATTCTTCCTCCTGAAGAATAGGGCTTTTATACGGAAACTGCTCGAGTCCCAGCACTGATTCACTGATATCTGCTATTATACTGAGTCCTAACTCTCTTTCCTGCAACTCATATAAGTAATAATCAAATATATTCCTTAAATCTTTTTCGGCAGTAGCAGTTATTTGTACAGTATAAAAATTCATTTCCTGCGTTCCTCTTGCAAGTCCTCCATCACATCTCGAAATGGCCTCACTTTTTCATTTCTAACATCTTCTAATCCTTCATCTAATAGATTATGAAGCTCAAATTTACCAACAAGCCTCTCATACGTTTCAATACTCATTACCGCTAAGTCTCCTTGGCCATTTTTTGTGATAAATACTGGTTCAGAATATTTGTGACATAACTCAGATATCTCATTATATTTATTTCTCAAATCAGAACTTGGTCTAATGTTAGGCATATATTCACCTCCAGATAGCATTATATATATCGTTATTTTATCTTAATTACGATATATAAACAAACGGAAAGTTACTTTTTAATTAATGCCACATCATTATCTAAAACTTTTTTTAAACACATTTTGAACATTTCTGGATAGTTAGCTGATAGTTGCGCTTGAGGAGAAGCCAATCCATCTTCCAAGTTGCATGTGTACTGAATAATTTGCTTGGCAAGAGACGGCGAGAGTTTATATGGGACAGCAAAGAGGTCAAAGAGGGTCATATAATAGTGGTTTCCTAGAGGTAAAAGGATCCCTGTCATGAGATCACCGTGGTTAGGTTCGAAATAATTAATTTCACTAACACTTGTGAATCTTGTTTTCCCTAAAAACATGTCAGTAAGGGACCAAACATATTTTGCATGCACGTTCTCTAAGTAATAAAAGCCAGGAGTCGCATATTGCCATTCTTGGAGGAGACGGTACAGTATTCTTTTATTCTTGAATTTCTTCTTACGTCTCTTCAGATACATTTGGTAGATTGTTTGACGGTTTGGAGCAATTTTCGAACAGAGAATAATCCACCAGTAGTAGTAAACCAATACATACTCCAATTCTTCCTCAGTAAGGGTATATTCCTCAAAAAAACTCACAACCTTTTCTTCCATGAGGTCTCCATATTCTTCAAAAGAAAAATGGAGAATATCCGATAGGATACTAGGAATATCTTCTAAGGCCTTGTCCATTAGAGATGTAACACTATTTACTTTTAATTTCTTAGTCAATCAAACACTTCCTTTCTTGTTTGTAATTAATAAGGGTCTAAAGTTTTGGAAATTCACATCAGATGAGTTTGTAAAGAGAAAAGGAGAAAATCAGGAGAAAAGGAATACACTTCAAGTATAAATAACCAACAGCCGAAAGACAAGAAAAATTTTCCATATAAATTCACAGTGATACGTTAAATAATTAAAGAGGGGTCTGACCCTCACCGCTCTAAAGCGATAAAGCCATCCCCCACTCTTACAGGTTTATTCTGCTGTTGGTAGTGTCAGTTTGTATTTGGCGAAGCCGTTTTGGGAGGATCCATCGTATTGGATAGGTCCGTTTTCCGGTAGTGCATCGACAGCATCAGGTGAGGAGTCGAATGTTACGTTGACGGGATCATTGATTAGCGCGTATGCGAGTTCGTGCCAAAACGCATCTAGTAGTTGCTGCCAAATCGATATCTCCCCCCTTCTACACAACATAAGCTCATGTCAGAAGACAACGAGTTGATACTATAATTTGACGAGATTATTTCCCACTAGCTTTTATCGTTCTTTTTTTCCAATTTCGCTTTATCTTTTATAATATCTTGTTTGTTTTGCTCTATTAGTTGTTGCATCAGTTTCTTTCTCATTATCCGTGTCCTTTCTATAGATAAGTACTTGTTACGCGGACTTCTTTAGTTTCCCAACCACTTCTAAGACAAATTTAATAATCTCTTCTTCATCCTCCGGTTCAGGGTTGAACTCTATTTTCAGCGGATCAGACAACACGGTCCCCCCACGGGTTTCAAGCAATTCTTTAAGATGGTCAAGGGCACCGCAGAATTCAGGATAAGAAGTGTCCCCAGAGCCGAAAATCGCAAAAGAGCGACCTTCAAGATCCATTTCCTCCAGTTCTTCTACTATATCTAAGCATTCATCTGGGTAATCACCATCCCCCCAAGTATACATACCTAAAATGGTAATGTCATAGTGTAAAAGTTCCTCAGCACTATCTAGACTATGAACGTCCTCCAATACCACCTCATGTTGATGTTTTTTAAGTTTTTCTGTGATACTGTCCGCTATTGCCTCTGTGTTCCCGGACATGCTTGCATAAAAAATTCCTATTTTCATCTTCTATCACTCCTCTCAATGTAGCAGACTTGGAACTTGATATCTGTTGTTGATTCATTTACTTTCCAAGGGGGATGATATAAACAATTGGTCCTCAAAACCAGCACCTCTGAATCCATGCCCCTCCACACAGTCCCTATTGGAATTAAACTCATACTCTCTTTATGTATCTCATAAATCCTCGAATACCCGAATTCATCTCGGCTTGTAGTAGCATGCAACCTATTATTGGCCAGGATTATATCCTAAAAAGCTTTCTCTGAAAGAGGCTGATTAAAACAAATCCATGAATTTTCAGCCTTTCTCATTTCCACAGAGCCTTCGCCTGTCTTAACGTTTCCTTTGGAAATGAACATAGAATCCCTATCTGAAATGTAAATCGATGAAACCTTCGAATTCTCTTCTCTTTTCACAAGATTTAATTCCCCTGTTAAGAGGGAGTACTTCCATACGCCAC
Source organism: Bacillus sp. m3-13 (assembly GCF_000175075.1). Lineage (NCBI taxonomy): Bacteria > Bacillati > Bacillota > Bacilli > Caryophanales > Bacillaceae > Bacillus > Bacillus sp. m3-13. Next base: position 75,589 of record NZ_ACPC01000046.1, on the reverse strand, counting down.
CGTGCTCCTTATTTACTTGTGTACCAATGTAAATGCAATCATCTGAAAAAAAGAGCGACCTGATTAATGGAGGCCACTGAAAAACCTAGTAACCAATCTTTTGGATAATTTATAGCTGTTGATTGGAGCAATAGGCGAAGACTCCTACGGGGGAGTAGCGACAATGTTGAGACCCCGCAGGGCGTAGCCCGAGGAGGCTCAAGGTCGCCCCGTGGAAAGCGAAGCCGTTTGCGGAAATTAACAGCGGTGTCTTAAAAAAATCTAACATCAAAGACTTTTTCAGTGGCCAAGATTAATGGGGGAGCACTAAAAGATGCGAATGGCTTAACGACAGCCCAGCTAGAACCATAGTTTCTGGACATATATAATTTACTTCCACCATGTGTTACGATTAGGCCCTTATCGTTTCCGGCTATATCCCATAAACGCTAGGAAACGGAAAATGTCGTATGGGTCCACTTTTTCTGATATGGTTCATATCGTAAAATCGTCCCATAATCCCCAATGCCAAAAATAAACCTTCCTAGTCGTACAAGCTTATAAATGTCTTGGGAAAGGCCATATTGCAATACCCATTCCCCCTCCTCGAAAGAATAGATACCAGATTTCTTTACCGCAACAATGAATGGAATGTCAGGAGTAGATAAAACGGCAGTGGATCCTTTGTTAAACATAATGAAAATTCTCTTCCACTTTTTTAACCCATGTAATGAATCTTTGAGCAAATTGTCTACATTCCAATTCTTGTTCCTGTGTTTCAGGACTAGACTCCACCTTTAATGTTTGATCATAAACGGCGGCCCCACAACTCTTTAGCTTCTCAGAAAAGGTATCCACTGCTGCACAAAATTTAGGATATGTGTGGTCTCCTGAACCAAAGCATGCTGCAGGAATACTGTTTAACTTTAATCCATTCAACTCTTCATAAAAGTCCTCCGCCTCATATGGGAGATCACCGTCCCCCCAGGTGTAGGAACCGATAAAAATACCGTTATAGGTTGTGATTTCCTCTACATCTACTGTATCCAAACACTCCAAGACAACCTCGCATCCTTTTGCAAGCAGTTCATCCTGCAAAATATTAGCAATGTCTTCTGTGTTTCCCGACATACTTACATATCCAATAAATATTCGCATTCCAGAACACCTCTAGTTGATAATTGTTTTCAATTAATATACTGGTATCATAGTTAATAATGATTATCATTGCCAATTGTTTTCTATAAAATTTTGAGAAAGATTCTCATTTTGGCACATATAATCTTCATGTAAATGTCATTTAGAGGAGGCGGAATTAATTGAACAGCGTGAATGATTATCGGCTGAGAAAGATACAAGGACTCGCACAAGAAATCATGGATGAAGTCAACAAACATAAACTGGCGGAAAGTGATCTGGAATTGTTGCACTTAGTAATAGATAACTTATCAAGAGCTGTCGTAGATGTAACAGATCCAAATGGAAATTATTCAATAGATTATTTAGAAAAAAAGGTAGTAAAAGCTCACTCACTATTAATGAAACAGGGATAGCCAATTTCCACAAAAAAGAACCGTTGCAACTTGAAATGCAACGGTTCTTCTCATTTTTCAATTTATGAAATAGTTACGCGACCCTTTTCCCCAACTCTTACACTACCATCCTTAATTTCAACTGCTTCACCAGCAGCCAAGTTTGTAAATATTATAGGTGTGATGATGGATGTCGCTTCTTCTGACACAATGCGCAGGTCTACGTTCAGTAACGCTTGTCCTTGCTCCACTGTGTCGCCTTGTTCTACTAAACTTTCAAAACCTTTTCCTTTTAAGTTAACTGTGTCGATTCCCACATGCACAAGGACTTCGCGTCCGTCAGCCGTTTCGATGCCGATTGCATGTTTTGTCGGGAACAGGTTCACGATTTTACCTGCAACAGGTGAAACCACTTTGCCGTCCGTTGGTTCAATGGCAAAACCGTCACCCATCATTTTTTGTGAGAAAATCTTATCAGGAACTTCAGTAATAGGTAGTAGTTTACCAGTCATCGGCATAACTACGTCAAACTCTGCTGAAGGTGAAGTAGCAACTGCACCAGCATCCGCTGATTCAGTTTCAGAAGTTGCCGCCACTTCTTGCTTCACTGGAGTTTTTCCACTCAAGATATCTTGGATCTGTCCTTTAATCGTTTCAGAACGTGGTCCGAAAATTGCTTGGATGTTGCGGTCAATTTGCATAACGCCCGCAGCACCTAACTTTTTCAATCGCTCTTTATCTACTTGCTCCACATCTTTTACACTTACACGAAGACGAGTGATACAAGCGTCAAGGTTTGTAAGGTTTTCTCTTCCGCCAAGTGCTTCTAGTACTCCGAATGGCAGTTCATCAACGGAACCAGTACCAGCTTCCGCTTCCTCTGTTTTTTCCTCACGACCTGGAGTCATCAAGTTAAACTTCTTGATCGCAAAACGGAATCCGAAGTAGTAGATAACGGAGAATACTAGTCCAACAGGAATTACCAACCACCATGCTGTTGCATTTGGAAGGATACCAAATAGAATGTAGTCAATGACACCACCGGAGAATGTCATTCCGATTTTTACATCTAAAATATGCATGACCATGAAAGAAAGTCCTGCAAACACTGCGTGAATTCCGAATAATACTGGTGCTACAAATAAGAAACTAAACTCAAGTGGTTCTGTGATGCCTGTTAAGAAAGATGTTAATGCAGCAGAACCCATGATACCTGCTACAAATTTTTTGTTTTCTGGACGTGCGCAGTGATAGATTGCTAGCGCTGCTGCTGGAAGACCGAACATCATGAATGGGAATTTACCCGTCATGAACGTTCCTGCCGTAAGCTCGGCACCGTCTTTCACCTGCTCCATGAAAATACGTTGATCACCGCGAACCAATTCTCCTGCAGCATTTGTATAAGAACCAAATTCAAACCAGAATGGAGAATAGAAAATATGATGCAAGCCAAATGGAATCAATCCACGTTCTATGACACCAAAAATAAATGCTGCCAACGTACGGTTTGATTCTGTCATAAAGTAAGAGAATGTATTTAGTCCATCTTGCGCGAACGGCCAGATGAAGTTCATGACCACCCCAAGCACAAGTGCGGAAGCTGCCGTTACAATCGGTACGAAACGCTTACCGGCAAAGAATCCTAAGTAGGATGGCAATTCGATATTGTAAAATTTATTGTACATATAGGCACCGAGCACCCCGGCTATGATACCCCCGAACACCCCGGTTTGAAGGGTCGGAATTCCTAAAACATTCGCAAGCGCAGGGTCACTTCCAACCTGGTCAGCGGTAACTCCACTGATAACACTCATCGTAACGTTCATAATTAAGTAACCGATCATTGCTGCAAGACCGGCAACCCCGTCTCCTCCAGCAAGTCCAATGGCTACCCCAATGGCGAAGAGTAGTGGCAGGTTGGAGAATACGATGCTTCCCGCCTGTTCCATAATTTGTGCCAGTAGCACAAGTGAGTCTGCCTCTAGAAAGCCGAGGCGGCTTGTTAAGTTCGGGTTTTGCATGGCATTACCGAATGCAAGCAGGATTCCTGCTGCCGGTAGCAATGCAACAGGAAGCATGAGGGCTTTCCCGATACGTTGCAGTAAACCGAATGATTTCTTAAACATATGTGTTCCTCCTAGATATTTTTATATGCTTGGCAGGACTTTTTTAAGTTTAGCCGTTGATTTCCGTTGCAGGTGCTTGCTTTCCGCGGGCGGTCCGGGAGCCTCCTAGGCTTCGCCTGTGGGGTCTCCCCTGTCCCTTCCTTCCGCAGGAGTCAAGCACCTTCCACTGCAATCAACTAGTCACTTAAACTCTAAAACAACAACAAAAAGGCATGAGTGAAAAGAAAAGGTACACGAAGGAAAGGTAGATAGACTTCTACCGTGTTTCTTCGTTTACGCTTTCTTCCGCTCATGCCTGCATGACCAGTAACACGTGAAAAAAGTGTTTTGGATATTTATTGTTTTGCAAGCCTTTGCAAATGTAGGGTCAGGTATACCGCCTCAGCATCTGGGACTGGCTTGTGTAAGTTCTGCTGCATAATTTTTATCAATTTCCAAGCTAGATTGTAGCACACAGGATATTCGGCTTGCAACACTTTTGCGAGCGCTTCCTGATTTTCTGGCCGGTTCTCGTCTTTTTGCACCCTTTCAATTGACGCGTGAAAATGACGAATGAGTCTCAGATAGTTCACATCAGTGCGGTCAACGGACATTTTCAGGGATTCCTCTATCACATCCACCATTCTGCTGATCAACTGTGTATGTTTGTTAACCTCAGACAACTCACGGTTGGTTAACGCACTATGGATATGCAATGTAATGAAACCTACCTCTCCTACTGGTACCGAGATCCCAAGCTTCTCATTTAACCACTCGACGATTTCAAGTGCCACCGTATATTCTTTAGGGTAGGCGAGTTCCGTCTCCGTCAGGAAGGGATTTTTTATATCCAGTCCCTGTTGAATTCTTTTTACGGCAAAATAAAGATGATCCGTCAAACCGACATGGATATGTTCATTCAACCTTACCTCAAACCTTTTTTCAATTCGCTCTATACATTCATTCATCAGACCGATGAATGACTCATCGACATAACTAAGTAACTGTTTATATTGTTGCTGCTCTTCCTGGTCACGAAGCACAAAGAACTTTTCCGCACTCTCGACGGAAATATCCTCACCGGTACGTTTCCCAAAGCCAATTCCTTTTCCTGTCAGGATCACTTCATTGTACTCCGGGTGGGCAGCAATCAACACATTGTTATTCAAGACTTTCTTTACACGCATGGCCATTCCTCCGGTGTATCTAAAACTGCAATATATACTAAAGTACGCTACGGAGGAGGCAGAGTCAAGCGAGCAAATTTTCCAAATGGTTCCGTCGTGATAAACACTGATCCATAATCCATTTTCCAACGTTAAGAAAGTAGGAAAACCTTATTTCTTCTTTTAAACCGACAAATAAAGATATAATGAAGATAATCACATAAAAAAGGAGAAAACCTATGCAGAATAAGGACTCTCTTCTGTATGAGCGGATCAGGAAAAAAGATAAAACCGCTCTGGAAGAACTGTACGACAGGTACGAAAAGATCTTGTATTCTTTTTTATTGAAAATAACCAATGACCACGACACTGCCGAAGAAGCGATGCAGGATGTCTTTATTAAAATTTGGCAGGGAACAGGAATCTATGACGAGTCAAAAGGGAAGTTTCGATCATGGCTGTTCACCATCGCCCGTAATAAAGCCTTGGATATTATTCGTAAGCAGCAACGAACACAAAGTGCCCCGATAGAAGATGTGGAACCATTTCTGCAATCTAACGACTCCACCGAAAAAGAAACAGAGTGGAAAGAAGAGCAAAGTGTCATCAGAGAGGCGGTCTCCACCTTATCTGATGACCAAAAGAAGATGGTTCATTATATGTATTTTAAAGGCTATACCCAGCAGAAAATAGCGGATTTGACCGGCATACCGCTTGGGACTGTAAAGGGAAGGATACGGCTGGCGCTGAAGAAACTGAAACCGTTGCTTGCAGATAGGAGGGGGAGTATATGAGTCAGAAATGTGAGTTAGTGTTGGACTATTTCAATGGCCACCTAACGCAAACAGAGAGAGAAGAATTCGAACAGCACTTAGCCACCTGTCCCGAATGTCAGGAAGAATTAATGGAACTTCAAGATCTGTTAGGAGATGTTGCCCTTGTGTCAGAGCAGGCCTCACCCCCACCAGAAATGAAGAATCGAATTTTGGATAATGTATTTGCTGAAAATGTTAATTCAGAAGGAAATATTGTTACACCGATCCCTTCTAATAATGAAACCAAAACACTCGTTGCAAAAGAAGCACCAAAATCAAAACCCTGGCTGACGACGTTGCTTGCCGCATCTCTTTTGCTTTCTTTAATTGGAAACGGCTACTTGATGATGCAAAATGCTGAAGGAAATGACTTGGCTGCTGAAGAACTGAAACAACCTGATAATGTAGTAACGTTGCAGCCTTCAGATGTTGCCAGCAGCGGGTTTGCAGCACTTTTCCAACAAGAGCAAGCACTATCTGTCATGATCCAAACGCAGAACTTACCTGAGCTTAGTGGAAACGAAGTGTACCAGGTATGGCTATTGAAGGATGGTGCACCAATACCGGCTGGCGACTTTACTATTGATAATCAAGGTAAAGGATATGTGTTCCATAACATCGAACAGACTGCTTTGGAAGATTGGGATACCATTGCGATTACGTTGGAACCTCAGAGTGGGAATGAATTGCCTGAAGGGGAGATTCATCTTTCGGCGGGGTTGTGATTGATGAAGACCTCTGTTACCAGATAATCTTAGTACTAATGTCATCATGACGTTGATGAAGACATCAATCAACTAAAAATTTTGAAACTCCGGTCTTCATAAGCTTTATGAAGACTCCTGTCACCCAATAATCTTAGCACTGATGTCTTCATGACGGTGATGAAGACACCTAATGCTTAAAAATCTTTGAACTCCGGTCTTCATAAGCTCTATGAAGACTCCTGTTACCCAAAAATTTTGAAACTCCGGTCTTCATTACCATTATGAAGACTCCTGTTACCCAAAAATTTTGAAACTCAGGTCTTTATCGGTCAAGATCACAAAGAAAAAGCTCGGAGTACCACCCCGAGCTTTTCTTTTGTTTATATTTATTCGTCGCTTTCCTCACCTTGTCTTGAATTCTGGAAAGGTAGCGTATCCCAAAAGCTTGTATCAACACTATTAATAGATCCATCAGCAATGGCTCTCACAGTAGAATCAAGCGTATTCACCGTCTGCTTGATCAGATATCCATTACTCTTCTGACCAAGAACGGCGGTTGGATTTGTATGGTCGGACATTCCTCGCATTTCAAACAATAATGTCGCGATATCATATCTCGAAGCAATTCCATTTCGGCCAATGTTATCCGTATTTCCACCCCTGTACTTGCCAAGATGCCCCCAGCCTTTTGACTCAATCTCATGGAACACTACTGCACCCAACTGCTTGGACTGCTCCACTACTGCAGGATCAACATTAGGGCTAGTCGGATGTAAAATAGATCCGGAAACCAGCTTCCCATCACGTTCACTTTGTGTTCCTTGATGATGTAAATCAATCAAGTAGTCAATGTCATACTTCTCCAACACATTTGTATGAAGTGCCGCTGCTTCAGGTTGCATCGCTTCTACCGCTTTGTCATGCTCACGGTTTAAATCAAAGTTATTTGCATTTGCCCGCGTCAAATGACGGTCTCCGTCTGCAATGTAATTATCTGTAGAAAAGTTCACATCACCCATTGCGCCGTCTGCATTCAACATTGGTATCACAAGGATATTGACATGATCCAATACCGATTGATTTTTCCCGGTTCCAAGATGCTTAATAAATTCCAACGCACCCTCTGTTGTCAGCTGCTCATTTCCATGTTGCTGAGTCAAAAACAGAATGGTTGGATTGTCCTCGTTTCTAATATATTTGGCCATGTAAATATCACGGTCTTTTACTGTTTCACCAATAACCTCAAGCTCCATCGCCTGCTGTTTTGCTTCTTGTTTGTGTAAGTATTCTACCAACTCGTCATATGTAGTAAGGATGGAGGTTTGGATAGACTCATTGCCGTTATAGTTGGGACCATTTCCAACAGCACTTGTTGGAAGAGTTCCTGTTGTTAACGTACCGATTGTCATAACACCTGTTAAAGATAACGCTAATACCGTTTTACTGATCTTTTTCATAATTTCCTCCTCAATTCAGATATTTAGTGACCCTACACATTTTATACTAGAGTTTATTGAATAATCTGTAAATGAGGATAAACTCCTTTCTTTCTACACATTCAGACAATAAATAGATGGAAAGAAATGGGCAGATATACTTATGCAAGCTTTTAGTGAATTTCTTTATGTTGGGAATTCTAACTATAGAGGTGAAAGAAATGAGAAGACATATATTAAATACGGGGATCATTTTATCGGCTCTTTTCACTGGTGCCAATACTTCTTTAGCATCTGAACGTGTAGTCCTATCAAGCATTCCTTCCGATGTGTGGCATCAAACTGTTTACTTGATTGCAGACAAGAAAAACTGGATGGAATACGATAACTTCACTGTGCAGATCGGTGACATGGGACAGTACGTTTATAATTTCCCTGACTGGTACCATGGAAAATATGATCCTTACGTGGCAAAAGCAGATATTAATGACGATATGCTGGATGACATCATTATTATGTTGAACAATGAAAAAGCTGCGATAGACCAGCCTCTAAAGGACATACATATCCTAAATCAGTTTCAAGATCCCGATCGCCGGTATAAAGAGGCTCCCATGGAATCTATTAGTTCGGTCATTATAAATAAGGTCGCTATAAAACAAATAGAAAATAAAGTCAGTATCCAAGTCGACGGAATGAATCATACAATCGACATTTCTAAATTTAGTTATGTCAATCCGAGAACACCCTATTTAAGTATTGAACTTGTTGACTATTTTATTGAAGGTGATAAGCTATATGCCACTATCCCTGTATTTATTTTACGCGACGATAGTGTTAAAGGCGGAATAATTGGCAATATAAAAGTGCGATACGAATGGGATGGAAAAGAGTATGTCGCAAGAAAGTTAACTTTCGCAGAATTTAAGTCAGAAAACTAAGGGGTTATACCTTATTCTTTGATTGCCCAGACAAAAACAACCCCATTAGCAACATCAGAGTACCCAAAGCCAAGAACCACCCTTGCCCTTCATGAGCTAAGTAGATGATGTTTCCCCAAAAGTATTCATGTCCTGACACTCTATTATTCGGTAAAGGTTCAAAAAGTGGAAGAATGCCTAACGCTGTTGCGATTAGCCCTAAGAAACTCAAGGTACTAGACATATTTTTCAAATAAACCACCCCTTGCTCTTAATTTTGAAAGTTTGTCTTCTTATTGTTATGTTAATTAAGAACGAAAAAAAACGCTTGGAATAAATTTTACCAAGCGGTTAATCCAAAGCTTTGTTTAATCTACCAACATCTCCAAATCCCTCTGTTTTTCAAAAGCCTCTCTATCCATGCGCTTCAGAATTTCCACCCAAAAATCTTCATTTATCCCATTTTCGCTTAATTCTTCCCTCTCCTCCGTCGGCTCCACAGAAGTATCTGTAATCACGAATCCCCGCACATGTTTTCCTAAAGTATTAAGACAACGTTCATTAAACGCCTCCAAAAACTCTACTTTTTCAAGAAACTCATTGTCCAGTTTGACCTTCACTTGATCTGTTCCTTGAATTTCGGCTATCTTACGGTTAAAGACTGCTTCTGTTACAAAGGCCGCGTCTACGATGGAATATCCTTTATTTTCGTATCGATCCAGGTTCATTGCCAAGCGATTATAGTCTTCATAATAGTTTATAAGAGTATAGTTGTCTTCACTAATAAGTTCTACTTGAGTTTGTGTCAAAGTCCTTGTTTGGATAATTTGCTGAAGGACTTCTTGTTTTCTTTGAAAGCTTCCTATCAGCCTGGAGGTATCATTCATTAATGACTCGGAATGATACTGTGTATAACCTCGGGATTCTTTAAACAAGGTAAAAGTAAAAAGGGAAAATACTAAGACAATTGCTATTGATCCAATTACCAGCCACTTTATCTGTTTGGCCATTTTAATACCCCCATTTTTTAACTTTCGCTAATAAATTCCCCAAGTTGCTTACTCATCTCTTCTGCATTTGTCCAATGTAAATAATGATGACCTTCGAGTGGAACAATTTTATTTTTCTCTACATTCTCTAATTGTTCTTTATAAAAGGTGATGGTAGATTTCCCGGCAGGGTTTGTCTTTTCTTCCTTAGGTGTAAAAATCATTACAGGTATATCGACCGGAAAAGACATGTTAATCGTTTTAGCGATATTATTACTAATCTCATTTGCTTCCATGATGATATTTTTATTGTAGCCATTCCAGACAGTTAAAGTTTTCGTTATTTCTAGGTTAGCAGGTGAGTATGTCCCTTCTGCTGCCAGTGGTAAAAAATCCTCTTCATTTCCCGCTATCACTATCCTTGCAATACCACTCGGAGCTACAGCCCTAAGGAAACCTGGCATAGTAGGAACAGGTACATCAAAATAATCAACCGCAGCCGGAAGTGTTGGATCAATTCCGACAATAGCCTCAACTTCTTCTGGATATGTATTTGCATAGTACATACTATAAATTCCGCCAATAGAGTGCGGCATCAGAATATACGGGCCTTCAATGCTTGCTTCTTTAAGTGCCGTCCTTACTTCTTCTACCATATTTTCTACCGTTCTATCCTTTTCTGTCTTCTCGCTCCACCCATAACCAAATGGCTCCACGACTACCACTCTATTACTCTTGCTCAACTCATTCATAAGTGGTTCAAAATCTAGCACGGGCGCTGACGTTCCCAATCCAGGAAGTAGAATGATAGTGTTTGGTCCTTCCCCTTCCACGTGAACATGTAAACTGTTACCACCCACTTCCACCAGTTGCCCAGTAGCTTCATACTTGTTCTTTTCGAAAAGAACCATTATTTGATGAGACGCAACCCACAGAACCACCAAACTTACTAATGATACCGATATATATTTTATTGCTTTGCGGAAACTGAATTTCTTCTTAGTGTTCATCTTTTCCTCTACTTTCTTTTATGAAAATTACATTCATTAACTATACGAAATGAACACTAATTTAGTTCCACAGTTTTTTCCAATTCACGACTCGAAATTCATCATTTAATTTATATTTAACTCTTCCTTATTTTCTCCAAGTATCTCCACATAGTAGGTACTTGCCAAATTCGAAACCATGGTGGTAACAGGAGAACTTAAAGTTACTTTTTCGGATTGATGCTTTCCTGTAAAGACAGTGATTTCAAAGCTAACCTCTTTATCCGGGAGAAAATTGACATGATTAAAGTCCAGCGTGAACGTATCCCCCTTTTTTATCTTTGAGTTATCGGCATATTGCCCTCCACCGCTTCCACCTCTGCGTGTTCCTTCTTGGGAATATCTGACCTCATATCCGTAGACATCAATATCAGTGTTATTAATTAGAGACAAATGAAAAGTCCCTTTCGCTGGAATATCGGCTACTGCATATCGATTACAGCCTGATAAAAATAATATTAGAATAAATGATATCAATATCGTTTGTTTCAATTCCTCATCCCCCTCTTCAAAACTTTTACATTAATTAACAGTATGATATCAGATTATTTATTGATATTCAATAAATATATTTTGAATTAAAATAAAAAAAACTTATCTCATGGTGAGACAAGTTCTACTAATTTAATTATTCAATACTCGCAAATTCTAATTCGTCTATAATCTCTACCGCTTTTAAAACAGTCCATTCTTCTACCGGCAAATCAGGATTTTTCTCTAAATACTCCTGCATTATTTGATAGCCCATTCTATAATTGGACCAACTAGGAAGCTCTTTAGAAATGCTCCCATTGTGGAGCACACTGTAATCCTCCTCACTAACGGAGTATTTGTTCTCATCCATGAAGCTCCAGACTCTATCTCTTTCATCATTACTCAACCGCTCTATCCAATGCGCTTCATAATCGGGATAGAGAATTTTGGTGAAAGTTTCCGCCTTCCCTTCCATAACAACTTTTTCTAAAAGATGAGCCGTACGTGTGTTATATTCAGAGATTTCCATGTACACTAAGTGATGATATTCATGGGCAATAAGCTCTTTAATGCTTTTCTCTGTCATATTATATGGATCCAGCATGAGAATCATCGCATTCTTTTCGGCAAATCCTGTAACCCCATGAAACTCTTCCGTATCCACGTCAGAATTAAACGGGGCCAGATATATATTATAATTTCCACCAGAAAGAAGGGAGGTTGAATCAGTCAAAGCTTCTTTAATTACTTCTACAATTTCTTTATGACGTTCATCCAATTTCACAATATAATCTTTTAGTTTGTTTCTATTATAAGGTGGCTTAAAGTATATGCTATTCTGGTAACCATAATCATATCCCAATACTTCATTACTCAAAGGGTTTCCAACAACCTTCTGGAAATTGTCACTCCTTGCTTCAGCTGAGCTATATTCCTCGTTCAAATACTCAACATAATATCCATACCACGGATGAATTTCAAATTCCTGGCTATTGATTGAAAAAGTTTCAACACTATTATTTGTCAGAACTATTTCTTTTTCCTTCTCTACTGTCTCCTCTTTTGGTCCACTCTCACATCCCGCAAGAATCAACAAACTTATTAAAAGAATAATCCTCATTTACTACCCCCTGTTCTCCCCTTATTAGAATTAGAGCTCCAACACCATCAATTCTTCGTCAAAATAGGTGTCTTCGATCTTCAAACCATTTCTATCTACTCCGTATGTAACAAAACCCAATGATGTATATAACCGCTTTGCAAATTCATTGCCCGCTGTCACTGCGAGGTAGATTTGTTCAATCTCCTTTAAATCTTTGGCCTTGTTTATTGCTTCATTCATAAGAGCTTTTCCAACGCCTAATTTTCTTTGATCAGGCTTCACATACATGGCTACTATAGTAGCTCTATGCTTGATTTTCTTCTTTGTCTCACATATTAAGGTCACCGTACCGACCAGATTATCTCCTTTAAAAGCTCCAAAGGTGTAGGTGTGGTCATTGTTAAATCTTCCTCTATATTTTTCAACTGAATAATCTATTTCATCTTCATAACTGGAGCTGAATGCTTCCGGTTTATTTTTCAATGCCTCCAACCTAATGGTTCTATAGTTTTCTGCATCAGTTGGGGTTAGCTTTCTTATTTCCATTGTGAGTTCTCTCCTTTGAACAACATCAATATGTAATTTAATTAGATGAATCTACTTTCTCCATATTCTCTATAATAATGTCTAACTTTTGCTCGATGTTTTTTAATCTTTGATTTTTGTAAGATGCATTAATAAGCAGCCTTCGGATAAATAGAGTGAAAGATAGACTACCAAGTATAATAAGTCCAAATACAACAAATTGAAAAATCGCATCGCCCATTCAAATTCCCTCCTTCTGTTACCGTTTTGACTTACATTTGAGCTTTTCGGGTCTTGAGAAGGCCCCTCTGTTACCGTTCTTGTTTTCATAGCGATGCTTCGGGTCTTGAGATGGCCTCTCTGTTACCGTTTTCACTTTCATTTCAACTTTTCGGGCGTAGAGAGGCCCTCTCTCTTACCGTTTTCCCTTTCAATGGAACAATTCGTGTCTTGATTCACTGCCAAAAAGTAAGTTTCCTTTAGTCTCCCACTCCAAACCCACTTAACTCCAATATCTCATCCGCTCTCATTTCGGTCCATTGCTCCAGAGTGATTTCTGGATTCTTTTCCAAAAAATCTTCCATAATTAGATAGCCGATTCTGTAGTTAGACCATTTAGGAATGCCAGATGATGGCTGTCCCATATGTAGCATCGTCACATCTTCCATTTCATACGAACCCTTATTTTCTTCAATGAAACTCCAAACTTTTTCCTTCGCTTCAGGACTTAGAGGTTCAATCCACGCAACATCATAGTCCGGGTACACCAGTTTTCCAAAAGTGTCTGCCTTCCCTTCCATGATTACCCGGTCCAAGAGATGGTGTTTACGATAAGACCAGTCGGAAACTTCCATGGTTACTACATGGTGGAATTCGTGTGCAATAGTTTGTTTAATACTTTTTTCCGTGTACTTTCGCGGATCGATTTGCAGAACCATCACATCTTTATCTGCGGCAAAGGCCACAACCCCACCCATTTCTAAGTAATTGAAATCCGGACTGTGAGGCTGAAGATAGATTCTGACCTTTTCGCTTCCAGTCAGTAAAGCGGTAGAGTCCGCTAACCCCTCTTTAATAAATCTACTAATCTCCACATACTGATCATCCAGCTGTACAATCATCTCTCTAAGGATATCCGTATTAACTGGTGGAACGTAGAAGGGGTCATCCCTGGAAGAATATTCATACCCATAGATTTCTTTACTAAAAGGCTTAACGACATGGGCTGAAAACAAATCCGCCCGGTTACCTTTTTTCGCTTCAAGCTCTTCCATAAAGTCTAAATAAGGTTGATGATAAGGAATAATTTCAAACGTTTGCCCATTGATGCTATATGTTTCCACGGTACCATGTTCTAATATCACTTTTTCTTGAACTTCTTCACTCACAGCTGCTGATACATTTTCGCTCTCTTGAAAGTCCTCTTCCTCAAACACTAGATCCGTATCAATCTCACCAAATCTTATTTTGATATTTTGGTTCTCCGTCATATAATGAAGCGCCTTGCTATCTCCACTTTCATTTTCGAAAATAAGGCTAGCGAGCTCATAGTTATACCAGGGTTTTTCTGCACCGAAACTTCGTGGACTTTCATTAATGGCATCAATGATTTCTTCAATGCGTTCCTTCTCATCAATGACAGTCACGCCTTCATTTGGCATTTTAATTGTTAGTTTAGTATATTCCTCATTAATAACTTTATGATGATGAAACCAGAGGACAAAAAGTATTGGGATAATTACTACTATTAATATCTTGCTGACTACTGTTTTCAATTATTATAAAATGCCTCCTTACCATATAACTGTTTATTCGCTCTTGTTTAAATACGATTAAAAGCTAGAAAAGTTTCCAATTTTCATATTAAAAGAAAAGACGCAGAAGAATGTGTACCTTCTACGTCTATATAAAATATATTTATACCCTTAATATTCCACGAAACCCTCGTGCACCATAGTAGGAGTCAGCTCCATTGTGGTACACGAAAACGTGATTAAAGCGACGATCACAGAATAATGCACCGCCAAGCTTTCTAATTTCTTCCGGTGTTTGCACCCAGCTGGATGTTTTTAAATCGAACTCTCCAAACTTTTGTAACTCTCGATATTGCTCTTCAGTCAACATTTCAATTCCCATTTCATTGCTCATATCCATTGCACTATTTTCAGGCTTAAACTTTTTTCTTGCCTCTAGTGCTGCGCGATCGTAACACACACTTCTGCGTCCTTTAGGACTCTCTTTAGAGCAATCACAAAATAGAAACTCATCCTTTTCCTTATCATAACCAATGACATCTGGTTCCCCTTCAGTACGTTCCATTTCTGAGAGGGACCAAAGTTTTTCTGGATTATTTTCCAACTTCGCCTGAACTTTATCCCATTCGATCCCTTCATGGCGTTGTATGTTTTTCTCAAACCGTTTCTTTAATACGGAAATTAGTTCTTCTGTTTGTTCGGGTGATAGATTCTTTTCACTAGTAGTATGATTTGTCATTTGAGTTCACTCCTGTATATAGGTTGTAATATACATTATACCCTTAATGAAACCCGTTAGAAAAATTGTCTTGAATCGTTAGAGTCTGTTAAAATACTTTTCTTTAAACTTCATACTCAACTCGCTCCACACATCAAATTTATTTCCATCAAGATCTTCAAACACAAAATTTCTTCCAGTGTGGCCTCTGTTTTCTATTTCGCCTACTTTAATCCCTTGCTTGATGAAATCATGGTGCATTTTCTCCAGTGCTCCTAAACCATCGACTTCAAAAGTTAAAGAGAATCGTACCTTTCCGTTTGCATCAATAAAATTCGAGGTTTGACCTTCTTTCGCTTTTACAAGAAACAGACTTTGATCTGCGAGATTAACAATTGCTTTATCCTGATCGTGATAACTCAATTCCGCTCCCAACTTGCTGACATACCAATCAGCAGAAGCATCAACATCTGTAACGGGAATATATGTCGTTCCCACTCTCCATAGTTTCTCATTCATTTAACTTCCTCCTTTATTCAATCGTATCTAATAATTCCACTACTAGATTATTGGGATCATCCCAAGACTTGAATTTCTCGACATGCCATTTGTCTTTAAGTCTTTTGTACCCTTGGTCTGCAGCCCAGTTATGTAATTCTTCATATGCGTTAAAAATGCCTATGTTTGGACCCTCATGCTTTGCTGATGCATACCTTTGTGCAGGAATTGTTAGCGTGACCATTTCCTCAGGAGTACCTTCAAACTCCTCCACTTCGACCGTCACCCAGTATCCATCTTCCTCTTCTGAGTTAGTATCCACAATGAAGGCCCCAAACTGAATATCTTTATTCTTTACGTTTTTAATTTCAGACAGCCGTGATTCTAATAGTTTGGAAGCTTTCGGTATTTCGACTGCATACTCTTCACCTGCACATACTACCCGGAACCCTGTTAATTTGAGTTCCTCCAGATTTTTAACCACTGGTTCTTTAATCCTTTTCACCTTCAATACAGTCCACTCCTTTTCCGCTTTATATTTCTGATTATTTCAAATTTTAACGGTAAATACAATCCATCTTTTCCATACATAGTCAAAAAGGGCTGTGGAGGAATTTTTTCATCCACAGCCCTTTTGATTAATTTAGTTAGAATTCAATTCTTCGTAAATATCTTCTATTGTTCTTCCATTGTGTTCTTTAGCTGGTACAGGTGTCTCACTTGCCGATGCATTAACCATCAAATAATTGTCCAATACAAACTGTAGGTCTGTAGCATTAACCACTTGGTCAAAGTTAATATCAGCAGCGCGATAATTGGTACCCCACTGTTCTTCTATTAGAAGTGCGTCATGGATATCTATTACCCCGTCTTCATTAACATCTCCTGGGGTAAGCTCTCCTACGCTTATTCCAGAATACCATTGTCCTACCACTTTTCCTGTATCATCTGGAAAGCCCACTCGGAATTCCTGATAAGAAGTGAAGTGTCCTGGAATTTTTGCGATAAATTGCATTTCTTTTAAAGTAAGAGGAAGCTTCTCCACATAAAGTTGAC
Organism: Bacillus sp. m3-13; assembly: GCF_000175075.1. Taxonomy (NCBI): domain Bacteria; kingdom Bacillati; phylum Bacillota; class Bacilli; order Caryophanales; family Bacillaceae; genus Bacillus; species Bacillus sp. m3-13. The sequence continues at coordinate 58,764 of NZ_ACPC01000046.1, read as the reverse complement.
TAGATGTATTAATAGCAGCATCATGTCTATTTCCTTCCTGATCCACTACATATACTTCCGCTCCAATGTTAGAGGCATTCAATCCTGGTCTCCAACTAGGTCTGCCTTCTTGTTGTAGCGCCTTTGGTGGTGCAATACTTCCTGAAATTTTGGAGTAGCTTGGTTTAATCCGAACATGATCGATTGTAGAAATCATGTTTATGGATTGCTCCTCTAGATCCATATAACTAGCTTGAGAGTTGTTGAAGAAAGTATAAAGAGCATAGTTATCATCTTTAACCTTTATTGTCAGCTTTGCTACAGCAGTATCGCCTGAGAAACTACCCTCTGACAATTTAACATTGACTCCCAACCTCGATGTGGTCGAATTCACTGTCGAAATTGATTTGGTAATGTCTGTTTCTCCAAGAGCTTGAAGTTCTTCATGAGCTTTCACATCAAGTATTTCAATGTATCGATGATCATAGTTGAAGTTTGTGCTGATTGCATTTGCATCCGACATAGTTTTGGCATTTAGAGTCAATACCACTGTATCTCCACTTCGGACTTGCTTTTCAGCTAATGAACCATACATGTATGGAGTTCCTTTTTCTACCAGAGTGAAGGATTTAACATCTCCTCCAACACCTGTTGAATTATAAGCTTGGAAATCAATTTTTGAATTTTTCAAGCTAGGGTTGATTGGCATATGGTATTCAAAGCTTCCATCTGGATTTACATAGAAGCCATTAGTGAATGATGAGCTGTTGTATTTCTCCATAATGAAGTTTTGTGATTGATCAATCTCAACTCCCAATGCTTTATAGGACTCATAAGTTTGATCAATAAGACTACCTTTTAATCGATAGGAAGTTGATCCTGCTTCGTATTCAATGACACCTTCTTCTATGTCAGTTAAAAATTCAGGTCCTGTATAATCTATAAAAGTGTGATCCGTCAATGTATATGTCTTCCCATTCTTATCAGTTGCAATCATTTTTACTTTGTAATGCCCCGGTCCATGATTCACATAAAGTCTTTGTGAAGAGATTGGTTCCTCTGGATTCCCGGTAAATGGGAAGTAGCTGCCATCAAAAACATTAGAGACATAATAATCTGTTTCTTCCAAAAGACCTGAAGTTGATAGTTGTCCCAAGAAACCTATTTCTTCCTCTGTTTTTCCGTCAAGTAAGATAAAATCTAGCGTTTTTATGACAGATTTAGTTCGGAAAGATACCCCTGTTGTGTAGGGAACAAAAGGGTAAAAGAATTCAAAGTTCCTGGTGATAGCTTTTGGATCTGTATTCATGTAATGAAGTCCTTCCTCTACTACTACTAGGGCAAACGGAATACGGTATTTTTCATTGGAGTACTTCTTATTTTCCAATGTTACGTATCCTTCATATACACCTGGTTCAGCATTAGCAGGGACATTCATTTTTAATGAAGTGGTTTTGACTTTATCCCCTGGAGTGGTCACTACCTTATCGTGTTGTAAAACTACTTTGTTCGCCTTTGCATCCTTAGAACCTTGTATTCCTACTTGAAATTCTGCTTTCATTTCGAAAGTTTTTGGTCTATTATCGTTGTTCTTAATCGATACTTCCCTCGATACAGAACCATTTGTTCCCTCCAGTAACAATGGGCCGAAATTAAGTGCCCCTGATTTAGAACGGATTTCTGTTGCTTCTCCATCCAATATAGAAACAGCCGGGTTATCCACCATAATTTCTACTTTAGTGGTTAATGCTTCAAGCGGATCCACCTGACCACTACCTGCTTCAAATACGCTGTATTGAGCGTTTAATGGATTTGCAGAGTTCATTAAAATAGTCTTGATTTGTTCAGGAGTATATTGATCATTTTTCTCCATTAATAATGCTGCTACACCTGCAACATAAGGGGAAGCCATGGATGTACCAGAATAACGCTTATAAGCAAGATCATAGTTTTCTAAATAATTTTTCCCATTAATATATGCCGGAATGGTAGAAAGAATCTGCTCACCAGGAGCCGTCACTTCCGGTTTGATTTCATAATTCAGCCTGGAAGGTCCGCGAGAACTGAAATTCGTTAAGTATCCACCTTCTAAAGTAAACTCTCCTGCACGGTTTAGGGTGATAGTTAATTCTTTATTAGAGAGCAAGTCCTTTACGGCTTCTCCTTCTGATTTTTTTAAAGAGAAAGTTGGGATAAAGGTAATTGTCTCCCCTAAATAATGAGGGATATGACCTTGATTCTCGTCATTATTATACAAGAGGATAGCCTTTGCTCCTTTATTTTTTGCAAGAATGATTTTCTGATCAAAAGATGTGACACCTCTTGAAATCAGAACTACTTTACCCTCCACATTCTTCCCCACATAATCGATATTTTGTCCTATACCCCCATCAACAATCGAAAGTGTTTCTCCTTCTAGTAAATCAACAGGCTTCTCTATGTTTGTGGCCATTAAACGCAAGCCCAATGAAGAAGCATTTGAGCCAGCAATTGTCCCGTTGAAAGTAGGGACTGTGATAGAGGTGTTGTTTGCTCCAACGGTAATTGCTAGTGTGGAAGTTCCGGGAGAGTTAAGGGTTCTCATCTCACTTCCTGCATTCCCTGCAGCAACAACGGTTGTTACTCCTGCCAGCACTGCGTTATTTACTGCAATGGATGTAGGGTAAAAAGGATCATTGATGTTTGCCCCTAGTGATAGATTAATAATATCCATCTCGTCTTGAACTGATTGATCTATCGCTGCGATAATATGACTTGCCATACCACTTCCGTAAGGACCAAGTACACGGTAACCGTATAAATCCACCCCAGGGGAAATACCTGTTACGGCGTATTCTGTTTCATTGGTGCCTTGACCAGCAATGATTCCAGCAACATGAGTACCATGAGCGGTATAATAGGTATTCCCTGCATAAACTTCCACCATACCCGATTGCTTCCAATCCTCGTAAGTGGTTTCCATTGGATCATCATCGTTATCTACGAAATCGTATCCACCTTTATATGCATCTTTCAAATCTGGATGATTGTAATCAATTCCTGTGTCAATTACGGCTACTTTAACTCCTTCTCCGGTAAAGCCGTTTTCATGTAAAGTTTGAGATGAAGAAGAAGTAATCAATTCTTCCGCATTTTTTTCAACTTCTATTGGAGAAATGACCTGTATTTCCTTATCACTCCAAATTGCTTTTACTGCTTGAGATTCCAATAAGGTTTCCACTTGATCCGATGTAACCTTCATGGAAACCCCATTGAAAGCATGTTTATATTCATGTTGAATAACTAGAGTATCAGACTTACTCTTGGATTTTTTCTGTAAAGCTGCAACATCTTTTTTAAATTGAGCATGGGAAGCCTCAACATTCTTTTTTGCATTAGCAAGATCTAAAGTTCTCTCACTCGTATTCACTGCTGTTTCAGCTGGCAGCTCCTTAAACTGCACAATAACATTTAAGGAATCATCTCCATTTAAATCTACAGAAGGATCTAGATGCAAGCCCGTTTGTTCAGATGTTTCAAGTTGATGAAGCGCCTTTCGTTGCTCCGTTGTTAAAGAGGAAAGCATATTCTTTGCATTAAACTCTTTATCAACTGCATTTGCAGGAAGAACCGAGTGAAAAGGTGAAACTAATAATAGTATTGCTAAGAGCACGAATGTTACTTTTTTTATAGTTGTAACCATTTAATCTCCCCCTACTTTCTACCTTATAATGAATAAGTGATGTGTTGTATGAAGCTAGTATTTAACAGGTATTTCCCCTCCTTATTTGAATTTTGAATATTTAGTTATGTGCATTCCATGGATATTCTAGCATAGAAACAAACTAAGGTAGATTGGGGTATTATAGAGGTCAAAACCTAGACTTTTGAACTACAAAAATCTCATTAATAGAGACTATTACAATAAAACTTTTAAACTCATTATCAAAATACAACCTAAATACCTATTTTCAGTTGGGGTTTATTAACTTTCTAATGTTTAAAACCTTGCAGATTCTTAGGAGTTTCTCCTATTAAGTTATTATCCTAATTTGACGGGTAAACAAATACGGACACTACTTTTGAAAGGAGTTTTTATTATGTTAAGTAATGAACAGCACCAAAAATGTTTAGAGGAATGTCTCGCATGTATGGAGGCGTGTAACACCTGCTTTGATGCATGTTTGAATGAGGAAGATGTGAACATGATGGCCGCCTGCATCCGCTTAGATAGGGAATGCTCGGATATTTGTGCACTTGCAGCAAGAGCAATCCAATCTGGCAGCCCGTTTATGGAGCAGATTTGCAGCTTGTGTGCAGAAATATGCGAGGCATGTGCAGAGGAGTGCAGGAAGCATACTCATGATCACTGCCAGAAATGTGCGGAAGCATGTAGACGTTGTGCGGCGGCTTGCAGGGAAATGATTAGCCACTAATATATAAAAAGCTTGGAAATAGAGACAACCACTTCTCTCTGCTTCCAAGCTTTTTTCAATTCCTATTCTTCTTTTGACAACTCACTCTCTGTTACCCATTTATGGTTCGTCACTTCTTCGCCACTGTCAGTGAGGGTAAAGTCCACCATATAAACCGTTGTTTCTTCAGCAGAGTCAATGGTTGCCGTAGCACCTTGCATGCCTTCCATATGGTCGGCATCCACTTCTACTTTGTCGCCAACTTGATAGGGCTCTTCTTGGGCATCTTTCACTTCTTCATGGATGATCCACTTATGGTCTTCCACTCTGTCTCCTCCGTCAGTCGGGTCATAAGAAATAGAATAAACAGTTGTTTCATAGGCTCCGACAATCGTCGCTTCCGCACCTTCCATACCTGGCATGTGCGCGTCAGTAATCGTAGCCGTGCTTCCTACTTCAAAAGTTGGATTTTCTTTTTCTTTCAATCCTTCAGGAACCTCACCCGAACCGGACATATCCATGCCGGAGTGATCTCCGTGTCCACCATCGTGGGATTCTTCTTCTGCATTATTTGCTTGATTATTATTTGGCGCTTCCACTTCATTTTCCACTGCTGCACAACCGGATAATATGATGGCCGCAGCCATGGTCAGGGTTCCTAATAGCTTACTTTTTTTCATGTAAATTAACCTCCTTGGAGTTCTATATAAGTAGTGTACCCAAAAGGTTTGCAGAAAATATGGAGAGAGCACATCCTCTTAATGTTTCTAGTTATTAGGTTGGAGCCCTTCTATTATCCGACTATATTTTTCCACCACAATATTTGCACCCTTACTGTTCAGGTGGACACCATCAATAGTCAAATGCAGCCCTCTCTCTGCTGCCAACCGGTCTACTCGCTTCGGATTTCTGTAAAAGAATACATCTTTCACTAGTCTGCCTAACCCGGTACTGAGGTAATCAGAAGTATGTAAGGTTTCTAACTGCTCTGTAAATGCCTGATGCAAATCAATAAATGTAATATTTTTATGCTCTTTTGAAATTTCTTTTATAATCATAGAAAGGTTAAGCAATCCTCTGTTAGAAGAGTTGATGTTTTCTCCGATTACAGCAGGTGACACAGCCACAACTTCTTTAGATGATTGAGATACTAACTCTAGCACCTGTTCATAGATTTCCCGGAACTCTTCTGAATTTCTCGTGATTGGTTGAGCTTGTACTTTTAAAAGTTTAGAGTAGATATCATTGACTCCAATCCATAGAAAGGCAAGATCATAATCTTGATCTAATTTGTTCTTGCTCAGTCTTGTATGTAAACTTTTAACCGTTTCCCCACCCTTTCCAAGGTTGACGAACTTTATGTCAGGGTATTTCCTTTTTAACATATTAAAGAAGGAAACACCTGGTTTCCCCTCTGTTAAACTGTCACCGATGCATGCGATTTTCATAGAAGATACCTCCGCTTTTACAGTTGGTCTAAAATAGCAAATTTCAATACAGTTAGCAGTACAAAAGCTGCCACTAAATTGCGCCAATTGACAACTATTCTACCATTTTTCGGCTGCACAATTCCAAATGCTATGATATGCCAGAACCACTTGCTGTCAGTCCATCTTTTCTTCACCGGAATGATACCAGCTTCTTGGGCCTCTCTCTTTCTGTTCTCGTTACGCGCCCAAAGTAGGATGATGACAATATCGAGGATGGATGCCATGATAAGGATTGGTGCAGCGATATGGTTCGGCACATCCCATAACGGCTCTTTTTCCGCTTTCTCCTCATTCACTTTCTCCGTGTGGGCCATTCCCTTTTCAAAAGACTGCACAATATCTTCCGTGCTACCTCCACCGGAAATATCTGCAGATGAAGAAAAAAAGATAAGTGCAACAATCAAGAATAAATATCCACCGAAAAAATAGAATAAAAACTTGTTAGAATTCAGCTTAGTCTCCAACCACATCTCCTCTTTTCGCATGTTAGGATTTATCTTTATATCCTAATTTTACTAAATTAAATATAGTAGGGTTGCTGGGAGATGTGTCGTATTTATGGAAATTTATAGTGGGATAGGTTATGTTTGTTGCCTGCCCACTCCTCGGTCGTATTGGAAAGCACCGATTATTAAAATGGTGAAGAGAAACATAGGGGTTAGATATACAAGGATGATGTCGAAAAATAGTGACACATCAAAAACTATTACATACCTGTTTAGATGGTAACTTATAGCCATCACGACAAGAATAATAAGCGGTAAAAGAACCCTGTTTATATTCGGCGCTACCTTATAGAAAATATAACTAGCTGCCACTAATAAAAGTAGAGTAGATATGATTAAAGAAGGAAACCAGAAGATGATAATGATATTCCAATCAAACTCAATTCCCATCCATAAGCCCGTTCCCCAAGTCACCAAAAAAAGACCAACTGTAAAAAGATTTAGATAGCCAATCTTCTTTTTCCCTATCCGAAAGTACAAGATTGGGCTTGCAGTAATGCTGAGAATAACGAGAATAATGATAAAATCTTGCATGTTGGTTCACTCCTTTTCTAGACTCACTCTCTTCACAAGGTCTTCAATTGCACCCATGATCTTCTCGACGTTGTCTAGATGATAAAATGTGCTGGTCGTTTCAAAGTTATCTATATCATCATTCTCTGAAAACAAATATATTTTCTTTCCTTGACCAAGGGCAATACCGAATTCTATATGACTGCCTTTTCCGGCAGGCAGTAAGACAATGAGAAAGTCTGCTTCTAGCACGGCTGAAAGTTCCTTCGACCCGATTACCTTTAGGTCTTCTAGAGTGTTGGCCCGCTCGTTTCGGGTCCAATCATAGGTTTGGGTGAAGCCTCTATTTTTAAGAAGGCTACTTACTTCTCTCACTTTTTCTATATTGCTGAAGCTTGATGCTATGTAGAATTTTTGCATTCATTTCACTCCTTCTTTTTAAAAACCCAATCTGGATAAGGCAACGCGAGCTTCGGAATGTTGTCTTCTTTAAAATACTTTAATATCTCCGACTCTCCATCCACCGCATCCAAGGTACCCCTGACAATTTTGCATTCATATACTGTTACTTGATATACCACTTGATCTCCATTTGCATAGGTGTGGCGAAATTCCTTCCCACCAAAAACACCAATTACGCTGGTCGGCTCTACCTCGAGCCCTGTCTCTTCCCATACTTCCCTTACTACTGCTTCAGCTGGAGACTCTCCAGGTTCAATGGCACCCGCTGGTAAACTCCAGTAATCACTGTTTCTAGGATACTGAAACAATATTTCCAATTTTTCGTTTTTTATTACTGCTGCAACACTGGGGAGAAGCAGAAGGTCGCTCCCCACTTTTTCACGTAACTTACGGTAATAATTTGATATCGGCATTCAGTTTCCACCTCTCCTTTATTTAACAATAGGTCGGCTCTGTTTTGTCAGAAGATCCTCAATGAATACTCGATGCTCGGTAAAAATATTTCCTGCCAAACTATGTAGATGGAAATATTCGTTTTTTTAGTGACTCGATATTACTGGTAACTAGTTTTCCGCTAAATTGCTTACAAAGTAAAAAGTACTTGCACTAACGATACCTGATCTCCATTAGCGAAGGTCTTATCATACTCTGGACCTGAGTAAATTCCGAAAAGCTCAAGTTGTTCTAAATGGAGACCGGTCTCTTCTTGTACTTCTCTTCTTGCGGCATCAGTTATGTTCTCTCCAAGCTCCATGAAGCCGCCAGGTAGCCCCCCACTGTGCATTATCTGTACGTTGTTGGAGGAGCAGCTTTCCATCTGCGTCAAAAACAAATGCTCCGGCAACCACCATAATTTACTTTTTCGCTGCCTACCATTGATCTTAGGTGTTTTATGTAATCCATTTCAGTATCAGCCCTTTTCTATTTATGTATATGACGTATTGGTCGAGGGATAAGTTTTCAGGAGGGAGTGTCGGATTTTTAGAGATTTTGTCGAACGGCATGTATTTTAGTGATTTCCGACAGTATTTATGGTGTTTTGGACAGTATTTTAAATTTCCCGACAGTATTTGGTGAGTTTTGGACAGTATTCGTTGCAAAAACCGACAGTATTTTGTAGAAGGCGTTGTTTCTGAACCCTCTTTTTAGTCACATTTACATATGTAAATGAAACAACGCCAACCTCCCAAGAGATTAGCGTCCCGAATCTAGTACTTCTTCCTTCTCATCCACTGCGTTGCCCGCCCATTTATCACCCACTACAACAGGAGATCCACCATGTAAGGTCAATTCATTCAGTTTCTTGGTCATCGTAGAAATACTCGAAGTATACAGCCATTCCCTTTTGTGGGGAAACGGAAAATTTCACCTTAGGAAAATACGTTTCTCCGCCTTCTTCCACATCGTTTAGGTACATGACAAGTGTGCTGATTCGTGGATTGCTAACTGGCTTACTGGAAGACTTGAAAAAAATCAAAGTGAGCCTTGTATTCTTGTCCAACTTGATAGTTTAGGATTTGCAAGCCTTCTCCGTGTTCCACAGGGACATTCATAATCTGCGAAACTCTTTTTTCAATCCTAGCAACAAGCTCATTTTCGCCTTCATGGAAAAAAGTACTGCTGCTTGTCCTAATCGCATCCACTTCAAGGCCATTAGAAACTTTCGAACGCTTCATCTTATCCTTGGACAGTCGAATAAGCGCATCACATTCCTCATCGCTAAGTACATTTGCAAGCACAACGACAAGCGGCTCTTCCATTCGGGCAATAATCGCAATCTCTCTATCTTCTGTTTTTATTTTATTGCCAACATGAGGGAAAATAGTCTGTTCCTTACCAGTTAAATCTCTTGTATCCATCGTCAACTAACATCAACCTCTTTTATAGTATTATTAATATTCCGAAAAAATAACCTGAACTATTTGCAACTACAGTCAACTGCATTCTATTTGCGGGCATTTCTCCCTGTTAACATAAATTAAATGGAATTGATTTGAGATAATTTTACACTGTGGAGAGATTTTTTACTATCATTATTTGATGGGAATAATCTAAACTACGTTTGAAATAGTAGCAAATATTACATTCCACCACAGTAATTGTTATCGGTGTGTAACTCCCTTAAAACCTCGCTGTCATCTGCGCCTGTTAGTATGGGACAGGTCAGATTACATAAATAAGGGGATGATAGTTTGAAAAGATTAACAGCAGGATTAGCATTAGCAGGTGTATTGGCGTTCAATCCGGTGATAGGTCATGCGGAGCTTGGAGATCAAACGCTCAAACCTGGAATGTATCATGAAGATGTAAAAGAACTACAAAAAGTCCTGGACGATAAAGGATATTTCGGTTATTCAGAAACCACTACCTATTATGGAGAATATACAACAGATGCCGTGAAAAAATTTCAGGCTGATAATGGAATCACGGTGAATGGTATTGCCGGAGAGGAAACATTTGAAGCCCTTGGGATTGAAAGTAACGAGGCAAATATCGTTGAAGTTGCAAAGAAGTATGAGGGGACACCTTACCAGTGGGGTGGGGAAACACCTGAAGAAGGCTTTGACTGCAGTGGTTACTTAAATTATATATTTGATGAAGCAGACAATAAAGACCTACCACGAACGGTTAAAGACATTTATGCAGCAGGAACCAATGTCGAGTCTCCAGCTGTTGGTGATATTGTTTTCTTTGATATTGAAGGAAACGGACCGAGTCATGCAGGACTCTATATCGGTAGTGGGGAGTTTATCCACGCATCATCTACAGAAGGCGTTAAAATAAGTGAAATCGGAAGTTCCTACTGGAAAGACAAATATATTGGTGCGAAAAGTTACTAACCAAAAACACACGAGTTTGCTATCTCGTGTGTTTTTTTCATTTCACCAAATAAACCACCAGTTCCTCAAACCAGATCCCATCTTGTTCATAATGATTCAAGAAAAAAGCGTCAAAGGTATAGGCATCGTTCTCGAAATGAATGCTGTTTGATTTTTCAATCGCCATCATAAGCCCGCTCAAATCGGAAGTGTGAGTTTCATAGATCAACTCACCGTCACAATAATATTTGACATCCATAACATCACCTCGTTATCTTTTTACATCCACCAATTCAAATCGCTCACAAACCAAAAGCATATCTTCGGAAAACTCCCTACCGATTTCACGCAACTCCTTTGTAAAAAACCGCTCATGCGCGTCCCACCAGTACTTGTATGTTCGGTCTCCTTCTCCCTCTGAAATCGCAAATTCCTCTGGTACTTCGTTCATAGGCATGATCTGCACATCCACCGTTTTAATAATGGCTACAGGTTCGTCTTTACTGTTCAGAACGACACTGTAATCTTCTGTTGTTGGTAAAGGTTCATTCTCCAATTCATAAAAGACATAACCAGAACAGGTTGCTTTTTTCACCCCATCTATCACTAATTGCGCGAGGTAGTCTGGAATCCCACCGAACTGCCAAGCCGTCACTCTTCCCGGCTTTTCTTGACCTTTCCAATAATTATCCCAGTACTCTAAAGATGCTTTATTCATCATTTTGTTCCTCCATTACTATGTATTTCATCAACCTATTCGAATCTTCTGTGGTGACATTTTCAGAAAGCCTTGCTGCCGAGATAATCGGTGCCCATTCCAATATTTCTTTTCTGCTCCAACCACTTTTCTCACAATATAGTTTCAAATACAATTCGGCCATCTCAACAGAAACTTGGGTATAAAGAATATATGTACGGCATACATCTGCGCGCGGATCCCCGACACTTGCATCGACCCAATCAATGATGAAAACCTCATCACCAGATTTTATTAAGTTATAAAGGTGAAAGTCCCCGTGGCAGAGTCTATTTTCCACATTCATCGACTCCAGCTTCTTTAACAATGACGTTTTAACTAGCTCATCTAATCCTTCAGCTGCTTTTATTTGCCGCTGGAGTTTTACACGCATAGATTCTAACAACTCCGCACTTACAGTGTGAATCTCCATCTGAATATCCACCGACGTTTCCAGAAAAGACTCCACTTCATCCATGTTTTCTGTCACGAGTTCACCTAGTGTTTTCCCCTCCACATATTCCATGATGATGGCCTGTTTTCCGTTCACTTTTTTAATATCTAGTATTTTAGGTACGCGCAGCCCGCTTTCAAAGGCAACCTTTTGTTTATGAGCCTCATTTTCAGATTCGGTATCTGGTAGGTGATCCTTAAAGATCTTGATGATTTTATTTTCATAAAGATAGATTTTGGCCGTGTTGCCAGAAGCAATTGGCTCGCCTAAGTTCATTGCATACTCACTCCCTCTAAAAGTACTCATAAAGGTTGATGAAATATTCATAATCCCCTTTAGTCAGAATGTTGCTTCCATACCCTTCAAAAAAGTATAACTTATCCGATTCCCATTCGAAGATGTGAGGTTTTGGCCGTATAGCTAAAGAAACATCGTACCTTGGATCACCAAATGCTCCACCGCTCCAATCAATGATTCCTGTGACTTTCCCGTTATGTACTAATACATTATCCACTGTCAAGTCACCATGGATAAGGGTTTGTTTCCTATTACCTGGTCGGTTTTTCTTAATTTGTTCCAACAAGTCTTCCGAACCATCCACCTCGTAGTTTAGAAGATTGTATGCGGCTTGATCCAGCATATCATCCAACCAAATTTTCTGGTTCTTTAAACCTTCCGGACACGGGGTAGCATGGACATCATAAACGACTTTGCCGAAGTTAATTAACAACTCTTCTCTCTCCCCTTTATGATGGGTTTTGGTTAGAGCAGCCCTTACTGTTTCCCCTTCTAGAAACTCTAATAAAGCCCAAGATTGTCCGTCTATCTCTACAAATTTTTCAACCTTTGGAACGGGCAAAGAGGTTTCCTGATTTAAGTATCTTAATACCATTATCTCTTTCTTAAGCCACGCATTGAATTGTGGTGTCTTAGTACGTTTTAGTGCATATCCACCGTTGTCACTTTGAATGATGCCAACATCAGATGTACATCCTTGACGGGGGAAGGTGATGGAATGAATGTTGCTTACATACTCTTTTATTTCAGCCGGTATTTCTTCATGCTGAATTGGTTTCATCGTGATCACTCCAGTTAATTAAACTCTATGTAAAAAGGGTTCATTTCTTCCTTTAAACAATATTCAATTCGCTCTCTAAAATTCTTATAAGTCACCATTTCCAATGCCTGATCTACTGGGTAAAAACCAACTTCCAAACTCTCCGGTGAAGTAGTCGGAGTGCCACCTATCGCTCTAGCTAGGAAAAGCGTGTTACAAATGGAGCCACTGACATTTTGGAAAACGCCACAGAATTTCACGATTTCCACGTCGATCCCCGACTCCTCCTTCGTTTCCCTGATGGCAGCATCCTTCAGGGATTCTCCCTCTTCCACTTGTCCGCCAGGCATCTCCCATCCACGGCGTGGTCCTTTTATTAAAAGAACTTCATTCTTGTCATTCAAAACAACTGTCGCTGCCGAAATGATGTGTTTTGGTGTCACTCTTTCTTTTTGTACCATTGTATATTCCTCCTTGTTATATTGGTATTGAATTAATTGATTATCTTTTCCCATGTATTCCTCGGACCCGATTCTACTTATCTCAGTGAATCCTAGTTTCTCTAACATATTTTTAGAGCGCATGTTGGTTTTATGCGTTTCTGCATCAAAAACTTGAGTACCATACTTCTCGGTTGCATAGATCATTAATTGCTTCAAAGCTGCCGTACCGAACCCGCGTCCCCACGCCTTGCTTTCTCCTATGGCTATGCCAATCTCTGCGCTAATAGTATTGATGTTTGCCAAATCTGCATAGCCAATCAACCTTGACTCAAATTCGATTACTAATCTAAGAAAGTTATGGGAGTGGTTATGCACACAATTATGCCACCATGAAAAAAGTTCATCCTTGCTTCTACCGGTTTCCCAGCCGTTTGCGAGGCAGAACGCATGATCTTTGCTCCACTTTTCCACCACAGGGAAATCTTCAATTTGAAGGGCTCTTAATTGAATAGGCAAGCACTCAGTTCTGGTAGATTTCACCACTCTTTCACACCCTCTTGGTTGAATTCTTGATATATTCCTAGAATTCTTGATATATTGCAAAATTTCTTGATATATCCTGAACTTTATTGATATATCTCGAAAATTATTGATATATTCCCAGATTTCTTGATATATCATCCTAGCACCCTGCTGCCTTACCAGGAAGAGGTATTCCGTTTGTACTTATAGCCTCATTTCAACTAACTTTCTACACCAACCACACTATATTTCTTCAAAAACCCGTTTAAAATCTGGTTATAGACCTCCGGCTGCTCGGAATGTACAAGATGTCCGGCAAATGGTAAGACTAATACGTGGATTTGCTTATTTAACTTTGGAACAATGACGGCAGCTTTCGTTTCATTCGCGTTCCCTTCTCCTACCATTAACAATGTTGGCGTCTCAAGCCCACCCAAATCGGCTGTTTCCTCAAATGGATAGGAATCTTCTTGCCTAGCCAAATTGATAAACTCTCTCCATCCATCACCATGAAGCTGGTCAAAGTAGGCTCCTACTTGTTCATTCTCTAAAAGACTATTTTGCTGTTCCACCATATTCAGATGTATTTCAGACCAATTAGCAGGTTTCTCCGTCATCATCCCAGAAAGTGTCAATGTCTTCACTTTTTCAGGAAACTTTTTCGCAAAGAATAGCCCAACCAAAGCACCAATGGAACAGCCAACAATATGGGCTGATTCCACTTCTAAGTGATCAAGCGTGTCCTTTAAATCAGCAGCACTAGCCTCATAATAGTTAGATAGCTCTTGTGATGTGGATTTCCCATGACCTCTTAAGTCCGGCAATATCACTTTAAATTCCGACTGGAAATACTCCCGCTGTTCTTCAAAATCAGTCATCCCCGTCTGCAAACCTGTATGTAGAAAAACGATTGGTTCCCCTTCTCCAAAAACCTCTGTATGTAATAACATGTATCTCCCACACCTTCCTCCATCTACTGTTCCCACAACCTACTCACCCCAACCAACACATCCCCATCAAACGTTAACTTATAAATATCCGGCATATCCAACCCATTCCAAAACGAGAAATCATACCGCTTGTCAAAATAGTTCATGATTAAAACCATGATGTTTCCATGCGTTCCGATCGCCACGTTTTTACCTTCGTACTTTTCCAATAGGTGATGAATGACCTTAACGCCTCTTGCCTGCGCTGCTATATTGGATTCGCCACCTTCCCATGCGAAATTGGGGTCCTCCCAGACCTTTGTGATGGCTTCTGTGAAATCTTCAGCAGGCTTACCTGTCAACGTGCGTTCTTTCAAGTCTTCAAAAATTTCAATTTCCCGATTAAAATACTCCGCCACACCTTCTACAGTTTGAACCGCTCTTTTATAAGGACTGGATACTACCACATCAATACTGTCAGGTTGGATTAAAGCTAGTATTCTCTCAGCATCTATGTAACCCTTTTCTGATAACGGCCGCTCCCATTCATCAGGTGTGTAAATGGAATGAGCATGCCTAACGAAATACAGATTAGTCAACTTTTCTCCCCCCTCTATTAAACGGAAACCTCTTCCCTAAAGTAGCTTGCTTTCGATGGTCTTAAAATAGCAATTAATAAAATCAATGCAAAAACGGTAGAAACACCTGAAAATATTAGGCAAACAAGTTGCAATGAGAAGACCTCTGCTGCAAATCCAAGTAGAAGGGTAAATGCTATTTGCACCATCCCTTGGAACATTTCCGTTATACTCGCGAATCTCCCCATGATGTCCACCGGTACAGTATTTTGGAAAAATGTCGCGTACCCTGTATTGGCAAATGCCATAAAGAAGCCTAGGAAAATAAAAGCAGCGGTTGCAGACACAAAGTCGTAGGAGGCATAAAACGCTGCATAACCTGCTGAGGTCAAAAACATCCCAACTCCTAAATAAATTTTTAATGACACTTTTTTTGCTACCAAAGCCGAGACAAACGCACCGCCCAATGCCCCGAGTCCTGTTAAACTTACGATTAAACCGTAATTACGGTCCGACAGTTCCAGGACTTGTTTGATAAATGTCACCTCTTGTGAATCCAAAGCAAACCCAAGTAACATAGCGGATTGAAACAGGAGATAAACTGTGATGAAAAATTTCGCCTTCTTTGAGAAGTCTTTGACAACGTTCCAATCCCCCAATAGGGTTTGCAAACGGATAGGTTCCCGTTTCTTTTCAACCTTCTCATCCACATCTGGTAGCAAGAAAATGAAGAAGGCACATACTAAAAACGTCACTGCGTTGATCAAAATACATAAGTCTGTACTCACATACATGATAAGGAATCCTGCAATGGCTGGCCCCAAGAGGAACGCACCAGAGCTTGTCATGCTCATCAGTGAGTTAAATCTTTTACGTTCGCTGACTGGAATAAGTTTCGTTATGTATACAGAAGAACTCGGTCCAAAAAATGCCCCCACCATATTGATAACTAACAAAAGAAAGTAGATGGTCCAAAGAGAATCAATGAAAGGTATGAGAAACACGAGTCCCCCACGTGCTACATCCACCCATATCATGAGCTTCCTTTTATTCACCCTATCAATGACACTTCCTGCCCACGTATTCGTTAATAAAATAGCGATAGGCCTGATTATGTATAATCCCGCTACAGCGGCTGCAGAACCTGTCATATTTAGAATAGAAATATTTAGTGCAATTAAGTAAATCCAGCTCCCCAAATAAGATACGCCAATGCCGGCAATCAATAAGAAGGGGTACTTCCATGAAGACATGTGACCACCCTTTTCACTTTTTCACATATAAAAGAACAGCACCGGAATTGCTCCGATGCCGTGCATCTCTTTACAAATATTACTATATCATACTATTCAGAAAAAGGTTCCGGGATTTATGAGTTATCACCCTGCAATCCCCATGACAACAATCGTGATGACGATCATCGTTGCGATGAATAGAAATATTAGTTGAAATGCCCCCAGTTATTAAACTGGCGTCCGTGAAATGGACTTAAATAGTAATCTTGTTAAACTAGTTATGCTCATTAGCAATGTACACAGTCCTGCAATAAAGAACCCGATTGCATAATTTGGGATGTTCGCTTCTAATACTCTGTCGTTAATCTCCAATCCTAAAAAATACACACCAATACCGTTTCCATCAACAACTGAACCGTGTGACCAAAGTTGGAGACCTTCTAACATTAATAAAACCGTAAAAATTGCCAGTGCGATTGAAACCAACCAACGTATTTTTGGATTCAAGTTTGTATCCCTCCCCTATTTCCCTACTTATTTTGTTTATCAGTGTTTACATTTCTCTCATTGCCTCTTTTAAAATTCCCAGTTATTTTAGCCATTATCAATTGCTCTGCTTTATCATCCTCAGCAGCTTCCATCCGCTCAAGAAATTTATTCGCTTCTTTTCCTTTTAGGATTTTTACTTGTCGGTTTTCATAATCAAGGAAAATGGTATTATCCTTTGAGATGCGGTAGCTAAAAGGTGATTCATCCAAACGGTTTTTTTTATCGATATTTTTCATTTTTTCGTCCTTCCTCGGACCATTATTTTCTTAAATGTCCGAAGTTTTCGTGAATTTGACCGAAGTTTTTCGGAAGTTGACCGAAGATTCTCCGAGATTGACCGAAGTTTTCGAAAAGTTGACCGAACCAAATTTTCAAATGACCAACCACTCAAATTATTTGACCGAAGGAAACATATAAATGACCGAAGCTCCACCTATATCATCAACTATATGTCCGAAGCTGAAAGGAAGTTGACCGAACCAAATTTCAGAGGTGCATTTCTTCGCAATTCGATACAACTTTACTGCAAAAATGACACTAACCGTAAACAGATTGATCCCCCACCCTACAGGTTCTCCCCCGTCACTTTCTTATACACCCCAGCACCAACCATCCCCACTCCGATTAAAAATAAAATAGGAACCATCAGCCACATGACTGCCACTGCAGCAAAACCGTCCCCTACACTCACTCCAACAAATATCGCAACAATCCAACTGAAGAAAGGAGCAATGGAAAGCATGGTAATAAGTCCCCATATAATCAATGCTCTATTTTCATATTTACGGCTTAATACGATACCTATACCTAATGATAAAACCAATACAATAATTGCAAATGGCATATATGTTTTTCTCCTTTTTCATTCATCTGAATTTCACTCTATACATTTCCATAAAGTGGGGTTGAATTCCTTCTCTAACACTTACAATTTATAGAAATAATTATTTCGCTTTCTCTCCTCATATCAAGTAAAATATATATTACTTAATGTTGCTGATCTAAGGGGTGGTTCGATTGCATAGCAAGATGTATCAACTGTTTAAGGAGCAGAAAAGTGTTCATGTTCTGTATCCTTATGTTGGGGTGAAAAATTACATAAGTACAGTTGTAGATTTTGTGTTTAATGGCATAATGGCTGGAGATTATGTGATTCTAATTGAAAATGAACGTAATTATCGATTGATTCATAGAGAGTTAAGTAACAGGTTATCATTAGAGCAATTTAGGTTTTTACACCGGGTGAACAACTTCGATTTCTATTTTACAAATGGCAGTTATCAACCCCCTGCAATATTAGAATACTTTAATAAAACGGTTCAACCTTATCTAGACAAAAATCTCTCATTTCGAACATGGGCACACGTAGAATGGGCTTCAGTAGGGGATCCACTACATTTAATAGAAGATATTGAGCGAACTGCAGATGAAAAAGTGATAAGCCTATCCTTCCCATTAATCTGTGCATATGAAGCAGAGCAAATGCCGATACAACTTCAAACAATTTTATTCGAAACACACCCATATATACTATTAGAAGAGAATTTTATTTCATCAGAACTTTACATACCACTTGTAGATGTAGAATAAAATGAGGACATATCCGATATCTGGATATGTCCTCTTTTTGAATCTTTATAGATTTATTCCCACCACCAAGACTGTGTACCATACGGATATTCCACTCGGCTATCCATATGCGTAAAGCTGCCTTCGCTGTAGATGCCGCTAAATCCTGAACTTTTCGCAGCATTGCGTACAGTGGTAGTGCTCACACCGGATACGCTGATGTCTGCAGCAATCCCATAGGTGTGCTGGCTGTTGGAAGCTCCGCCAACATTGCGGTTGTGAGAGATGCTTCTAAAACCGGAGTTGACATTCATTGGACGGTTTCCAATTTTCACTCGGATCGCCTCAAGCTTGTACATCATACGACGTACATTTTCGCGTACGGTTGTTGCCGATACATTACCGCCGTTGAACCCGCTTCCGTCTTTAGAATAAAATTCGCTATAACTGAAGTGTTTCGTTCCGTTTGGTGATTCTAATTCATTTAACTTTGCTTGTGTTTGCGGTCCAACTACCCCATCTGCCGTCAATCCGTAAGCACGTTGAAATCGGATGACCGCAGCTTTCGTACCCGGTCCAAACTGACCATCCACACTGACTACTGTTTGTTGCGGTGAATCAGCTGCCCAGCCTGCTACCCGGATCTGCAATTCTCTTACATCCGTACCACTAGAACCTTCACTTAACGTCCTCGTCCAGTTATAAGCAGACGCCTCTTCAGCCGCGACCAATGACAATACCATCCCAAGCATTAAAGTAAAACTGAAAACCAACATCTTCTGATAAGCTTTTACCATCTTTCCATCTCTCCCAACCACAATAATTTTTTGAATGACTTGTTCAAATCAAACTGCAGCTACGACAACGATTGATTGCTAGATTTAGAGATTAATTTTAAGGTATGTAAGTAGTCCTCCTTCACTATGTTCTATTAACATAGTAAAGTATTTCTGCTAAGAAAAAATCCAAATATTCCTATAAGAATGGAAAAAATTTAAAGGGGACAGGCACTTCGACCCACATTTTAAATGTAGGTCATCGTGCCTGTCCCCTCGATTCCCTCTTTTAGTGATGACTCCCGTGCTCCCCATCATCCCCGCTATCATGATTTTCTTCTTCCGCTTCATTTTCCATAATGGCATCTATTTCTTCCTGACTCATATCCCCTACTACCAATTGCTTCGTTGGCATCACATGCATATCACGTGCCGTCACATGGGATTGCACACGGTAAACCCCTTTCTCACCGAACGAATGCTTCACTTCATAAACTCCATCACCCACATGCTCTGCATCAAGAAGCTCACTGTTTTCTTTTCCTTTTTCCACATTCCAAATCTCAATTTGTACTCCTTTAGCATCTTCCACTTTTTCCTCGCCCTGCGTTACTAAGGTCTTAACCACTACTTCCTCTTCTTTCTCCACTTGTTCAGGCAGTGTTATTTCAACCTCCACGACTTCCAACGAAGTTTTCTCCTCAGATGCACTTGTACACCCTACCAACAATAATAAGAATGGAACAACCACTAGAAGTAATTTCTTCATTTCTAACACACCTTTCTTTCTTACCCTAACCAGGCTTTTAATCGTTTTATTCTTACAAATACAAGCTTATCTAATAAGAGCACCACAATGATCGAGATTCCAACCAACGGCATGACAAGTCCCAGTAGCAACATGATAATAGTTACAGCCCTCTTTATCTTGATATCTACATTTCGACCTGGAGCGCCCAACCCGTTTTCTGGTTTTCTTTTTCTCCACATAACAAGAGAGCTTACCATCATGCCTACAAGTCCAAGGCATAATAACAGTCCTATCAACTGATTAGCCAATCCGAATAGTTTCCCTTCATGAAGGGCGATTCCAAGCGTTATTGCTTTCCCCATTAATCCATAATCCTCATATCTGACATCTGTCAGCACCGCACCACTGTATTGATCAACATGCAAAGTAGCATTATCAAACGGTCTGGAATGAGATGTAGCAATGGTAAATACACCGCTTTCCCCTTGTGGCATGGAGATGGAATACGGCTTTTGAACATTTTTCATTTCCGCAATACCTGCCGCGTCATTTAGGGTTAATGGCACATATTGATTAGTTGACGATGAAGGAACTGGAATATTTTCTGCAGCCCAAGGAACATCTTCGGCAACATCTTTTGTCAACGTAACCGATTCAGGTTTTGGTCCAAAACTGAAAGAGAATGCTGGATAACCAGTATTTGTCGCAGTTGCCAATCGGTTGATTTGCTCTCCCATGACTCCGGACCATGGGAGCCCTGTCAAAATTAAGACTAAGAGTCCAATAGACAGCCAGAATGCTGGTACTGCATGCATGTCACGCCAGAACACGCGGCCTTTGCTTCTTAATCTCGGTAGGATGGTTCCCCAAATAGAGGATCTATTCCGAGGCCACCAAATATACAGTCCTGTCAAAATAAGAATGATAGCCCAACAAGCAGCAAGCTCCACTAAACGGTTGGCAACTGTCCCTCCGACAATTAGTTCGCTATGCAACTTCTTAAATATGGTCAAAAACTCCTTTTCAACTGGTAAAGCGCCCATGACATTTCCGGTGTATCCATCAACAAAAACACTCACAGGTTGACCATCTTGCATGGTAACAAACTTAGTTGTGCGATCTTCCTCATTAAAAATGGACACTCCGCTAATGGAAGCGTCAGGATACTCCTCGCGTACCTTATCAGCTTGAGTGTTTACGGACAACCGTGTTTCCTGTGTCTCTTCTACATAATAAAGATCTTTATACATATAGGACTCAATCTGAGGCTTAAATAAGTAAACAGCACCACTGAAAGCCAAGATGATTAAAAAAGGAGCAAAAATGATCCCAGCAAAAAAGTGCCATCTCCACATGGTTTGGTAGAGGCCATTCCTGGTCTGATTTTTGCTCTTATCTTGATTCGTTGTATTCTCCATAAGCATACTCCTTCAATTTTACTTCGTATGCTTATATTCTGACGGGCAATTGTGAAAAAAGAATGAAGGATTAATTAAAATGGAACAACGGAATTTCCACTGTCACTACAGTGCCTTTTCCACGCTTTGAATCGATATGAATCTTGCCTTCATGCTTATTTATAATCTGCTGAACAATGGAGAGGCCAAGGCCGGTTCCGCCACTTTTCCTAGTCCGGGCTTTTTCGACTCGGTAAAACCTTTCAAAAATATAAGGAACATCCTCTTCTGGAATTCCTACTCCTTCATCCTCTATTTTAAGGATACCCATCGTTTTTACCTCCACGACAGAAATTCTAATCGTCCTATTATTAGCGGAAAATTTGATAGCATTGCTCAATAGGTTATCAATTACTTGATCGAGTCTCCCGTAATCGCCATTCACGACTACCCCTTCATCAAGTTGGACCTCCGCAATAAGATTCTTGTCATTCAGCTTTAAGCGAAAGCGGTCCAGCACTTCTTTTACCAGTTCCGCCAGTATGACCGGTTCCTTGTTCATCGGATACGAGTCTCCCTCTAGCTGAGCAAGATCCAAAAGGTCATGAACAAGTCGTTCCATTCTGTCTGTTTCTTTTTTTACCGTTTCTGCAAACTTTTCTATTGGAATAATTCCTTCCTCCAATGCCTCACTGTACCCTTTAAGATAGCTAATCGGCGTCCTTAATTCGTGGGAGACATTGCCGAGGAATTCCCGTCTGTTCCTGTCAACTTCATCTAGATTGGATGACATCGTATTGATGGACCTTCCAAGGCTTGCAATTTCATCCTTGCCTTTTATGGATAATCTTTTAGAAAAATCCCCTTGAGCAATGTCTTTTGCCACTCTTTCCATTTGCTTAATCGGTTGTACAATCCTATTTGTTATCTTTGTCCCAACTACAATCAGAAGAATAACCACTAAGAACACCCCAACTATTAGAAAATTTCTGATTGGCTCAAAGGCCTCAGCAATGGCGGTTAAAGGAATATATAGAAAAATGACGGCTTCCAACCTATCTTCCACGCTTAATGGAATGACTACCGCACTTATTTCTTGGTCAAGTCCGGTATGGTATTTCGTGAAGGTCAGCGTTTTCCCTTTCAATAAGTCCTGTCTTTCGGAAAAGGTGATTAGATTTTCCTCTGCAAAAGAGTCAAAAGGTGCACCACTTGCCAATAGCATCGGGTCATCCGTAAAAATCACAGAGATATCCGAGCTTTCATCCAACCAGTCTAATTCTTTTGAAAAATTCTCCGGATTATTTTCATAGTAGGATTGTTCCAAGACTTGACCTTGCTTTAACAGGGTTTCTGTCTGTTTTTCGATATACAATGTTTGATACAGATAATAGGAAACGACCACCACCAGAATGATGGTCAAGACGGAAACGGAAATGATGGTCAGCCAAATTTTATTGCGTATGGATAATGGCTTCATTCATCCTCACCGTCAAATTTATAACCAATGCCCCACACTGTTTTTATTTTTGCTCCTGCATCCTTAAGCTTAAAACGCAGTGTTTTTACGTGAGTGTCCACGGTACGGTATGAACCCTTTTCCGTATCCAGCCCCCAGATGACATCATGCAGTTGTTCTCTGGAGAAAACTTTCCCCTCATGCTCCATTAAAAATAGTAAGAGGTCATATTCCCTTCGTGCAAGGTTAATCCGCTCTCCGCCCACTAGTACTTGCCTAGCGCTTTTCTGAACCGTTATCTCCGAATGAGAGACCACATCAAAGAATGCTTGATTAGATCTGCGCAGCAATGCCTCCACCCTGGCTAAAAGCTCCTTAGGGCTAAAGGGCTTCATCACATAATCATCCGCTCCAAGTTTTAAGCCTCTGACCTTGTCCAACTCGTCACTTTTGGCTGTCAACATCAGAATTGGCATCATGTATTTTTCGCGTATTTTTTTACAGGCAGTAAAGCCATCCATGTCTGGCATCATCACATCAAGGATAATCAGGTCCACCTCATGATCATAGAGCATATCCAGTGCTTCCTCCCCGTTTTCCGCATGGAGGACTTGATAATTTTCCTTCTGAAGATACATGCCAAGCATTTCTCGCATTTCCGCTTCATCATCCACCACTAATACACAAAAGGCGTTTTTCATTTTCCATCGCCTCCTTTAAACAATAGATAGGGACCGTTCGCTATTTCATACTTGTCAACAACATCCAAGCTATCTTGATCTAGTACAATCACTTCGTCACCATCAAGGCTCGACACATATAAGTTTTCCTCATCGGCAATCATAAAGCTCGGATTATCCCCAACATTTATTTTCTTTTCCACTTCAAAAGTGTCTGGGCTGAATTTTGTCAGACTGTGGTCACCATGGCTTAGCACATAAATAGAAGAATTCCCGCTTACCTGTGATATCTGAATTGGCATAAGGCCGGTTGTCACCGTTTTCACCTCTCGTCCTGTTTCCGGATCATAAGCGAAAACTTCTTCATTCAATTCACCGGTAGCACCATGCCCGCCTGTCCATATATTCTTCCCATCAAAGTGCAACCCTTCCGGCCTCTCATTCACCGGAAACGAGTTCGTCAGATTGTTAGTCGAAGTGTCTATCACATATACTTCCCCACTCTTAGAGGCAAGTACAAAGAGCCGCTCTCCATTGTGTACCATCTTAGACGGATACTCTCCAACACTTACATCTTTTAGAATCTCTTTCTTCTCGATATCTATCACTTGTATCGTGTTGTTTTTTCCATTTGCGGTGTAAAGAAATCCATTTTCGCTATCATATTTCAGCTCAAGAATACCCGCTTCTATTTCCATGTATGGAGAAACTTTATTTTCTTTTATATTAACTTCATAAAGGCTTTCTTCCTCTTTAACAGATGCCATATAAACACCTGATTTTATTTCAACAATTGATGAAAATCGGAATGGCAGACTTACTTTTTCCTCCTTACCTGTGGAAAGGTCCAAGGCTGTTATGGCATTTTCTTTCAAGTGGCTGATATACATAACCGAATCATCGTTCTCCATTTTCGGCAATGCAATATCATTGCTTGTACACCCGGTTAACGTCAACGCTATTAGTATGGCAATTATAATAAAAGGATTTTTCATCCGTAACACTCCTAAATAGAAATATTAACCCTTATTTTACTCCAAAAATGTGAATAAAGTGTGAGCAAAGAAAAAAGATGATTCTAGTTGTTAGAATCACCTTACCCTCTTACATCATGCTTCACATATCATATTTATTCTTATAGTGGCTAAGCGCTTGCAATGGCCAGATATATTTATAGCTGTGATAGTGAATATAGTACCCACCGGGAATCCCTGCACCTGTAGGATACGTGCTTCTCCAATCATCCGCTTCTAGTAAACATAATAGTGCTTGAATTCCCGATTCTATTTTAGGGGTTGGAGTTTCAGATACAGTAATGAGAGCGTCTAATGCCCAGGCAGTCTGTGAAGGAGTACTCTGATTCAAAGGAATATAGCGCTTTTTGATATCACTTGCACACGATTCTCCCCAGCCCCCATCCTCATTTTGTATGGAAAGTAGCCACTTCACAGCAAGACGGATTACGGGATCATCATTGGAAACTCCGATAGCCTTCAAGCCTGTTACGGCAGCCCATGTCCCATAAATATAGCAATTTCCCCATCTTCCATACCACGACCCATTCACCTCTTGATTACGTTCGAACCACTCTTTTGCTATTTGAAAAATTTCAGACTCCATAGAAATGGTTGTATACTCCCCTAAAAAATATAAAGTCCTCCCTGTTAAATCTGCAGTAGATGGATCAAAAAGCACCCTGTCTTCATATTTAAAAGGAATGAAAGACAAAAGATAGTTATCCGTATTTTTCTCAAAAGCCGACCAGCCACCATCATCATTTTGCATAGACAGGATCCACTCTACCCCCTTGTTCCACGCTTCTTTATATAGAATATTCGTTTGTGTTAACGGTGTGATGGCTCTTAATGCCGCGGTCGTGTCATCAATGTCAGGAACAAAGGTGTTGATATCTGAAAAACCCCATCCGCCTGGAGTAACGTCTGGATTTTTGATGGCCCAATCACCGTATTTCTGATGCTGTCTTGAGAAAAGATAGTTGTTTGCATTTATAATGGAAGCATGTTGATGAGGGACTCCAGCCTGTTGCAAAGCAGCTGTGAGAAGCGCCGTGTCCCATACGGTAGAGGGAGAATTTTGAATAAAGGGTTGTTCAGCATTTCTGCAAAGATAGGACTTCATCCCTTGAAAGGCGTTACGGATAAGAGGATGATTAGCATCATAGCCTAATGCAAGAAACGCAAAAACCATAAAGAAACTTGCACTGAAATAACTATACATGGTTCCATTTTCTTCGATTCTCTCGATAATATAATCTTCCGCTTTGGACAAAGCTTTTTGCTTGAGGACTTCAGGTGCTTCTGAAAGCTTTTTTAGAGCATTTTTAAAATAAAGTTGTAGATTCTGCATTTCTTCCAAAATACGTTCATTTTCAGAATCACTTAATCCTTCTTGTAGATGAGATATGTTGGGGGTTTGAGGTGTAACAAACGATTTATTCAGGTTGCTGCAGATAAGAATCGGAATCCAGTGTGCTCTTGCATACCCTACAAGCTGATAGATCGTAATGGGGGACCACTTTGGAAATAACATTATTTCGATCGGAATAATTTTTATAATAATTGGCCACTTAATTTGTCCTGTTAAAGCAAGCATCATTTTGGTCAACCAATCACTTTTTGCAAGTCCTCCTTTTTCCCGTATAAAGTGCTCCGCTTTTCGCATATAGGTCGCTTCTTTGGCAACGTACCCTGAATACAATAAAGAAAAATATCCCTCTATTGTGGCACTCAAGTTTCCTTTGTCCTCATCAGGGTACACTTTCCATGCTCCGCTCGGCGCTTGCTTAGACTTTATCCGCTCTACCAGGCTTTTTATCAATATTTCCTCATCTGTGATTTTAAGTGTTCTTATTAGGATGATCATATAAGCATCTGTCATGATGCTACCTTCAAAACAAAAGTTCCAAGCACCATTATCCGACTGTGCGCTGAGTAGATT
This sequence comes from Bacillus sp. m3-13, assembly GCF_000175075.1. Lineage (NCBI taxonomy): Bacteria > Bacillati > Bacillota > Bacilli > Caryophanales > Bacillaceae > Bacillus > Bacillus sp. m3-13. Next base: position 32,508 of record NZ_ACPC01000046.1, on the reverse strand, counting down.
GCTTATCATATCCTTTAGCTTCTCGTTTATTTTATTTACTGTATTCATATGTCCCTCCACTTTGTTCACGTCATACTAAAATTTATGTACGTTTACACAATTTAGAAGGCCGTCCGAAAACCTACTTCAAACCATCATTCCATCACTAACTCTTCCTGTTTTCTTATTCGCTTCAAGAATCAATGCATCGATATCTTTATTTATATACTTTAGTCTGTCATGTAAACTATTTACATCTTCTGCTCTTTTCAAATTTTCCAGCTTCGTCAGTTCTCTTTCCAATTGGACCATTTTCAACTTTGTATCTGATATTGAATTTTTAAAATTCATTTTTCCGTCCCCTCTCCTGTTACTCCTAACTTTGCTCCTTAATTAATGGAAAAACAACTTTTAATGTGTTGTGCTGAAAGTGAAATTTTTTATTGAAAAGGAGGGATCGTTTCAGTATAATTTGGTGGAGAAATTTAATAATAAAATGGTTCTTGTGGATTTTTCTAGAGATAACTCTATTTTCGCCACACGATTGTCTTCGGACAGTTGTGTGGCTTTTTTGTATTTTTCTTTAATCAAATCATTGAAAGAAGGTAAATTATATGAAGACTTGGCATTATGCGTTGATGGTATTTTTAGGGGGCTGCTCTCTGGGAGTCTTATCTACATTCGTGAAGCTTGCTTATGCTGCCGGTTATTCCATGAGTGAAGTAACAGGTAGTCAGGTGTTAGTTGGTACGATCATTATTTGGATTGTTTCTTTCTTTATCCAAAAGAAAAAATTACATGGCATTCAAACATTGAAGCTTGTGTTAGCTGGGATACCGATGGGACTAACAGGATTGCTTTACTATCAATCCTTGCAAACACTAGAAGCTTCCCTAGCTATCATTTGTTTGTTTCAATTTATTTGGATAGGCACATTGATTGAATGGATTTTTTATAAGAAGTGTCCTTCAAAAGGTAAGATTTTATCAATTGTGATCTTACTTTCTGGATCTGTTTTGTCAGCTGGATTTTTGGGAGAAAGTATAGAGTCCATTTCGTGGCAAGGCGCTATTTGGGGGATACTTTCTGCTTTTACTTTTTCTATTTTTATATTATTGAGTGGAATCGTCGGGAAAGAAACCCCTGCCATTCAAAAAAGCGCACTACTTTCCACCGGTGGCTTGATTATTACTTTCATCTTGTTTCCTCCTATGTTTTTAATCGATCTACCAACCGTAATAGGAATAGCTCCTTATGGGTTAATTCTAGGTATATTTGGTGTGGTGTTTCCCCCATTACTTTTTTCTATCGGGATGCCGCATGTGGGACCAGGCCTTGGCACGATCCTTACAGCCTCCGAACTCCCTGTCGCAGTAATCATGTCGGCACTTGTATTATCAGAAGAAATCAATATGTACCAATGGACCGGGGTTGCACTTATTTTAATAGGGATTGTGGTTGGAAATAGAAAGTTTTGATAAAACAAATTCCTGCACCTTATTAGTTGCCCACCAATGTGCTGTTAGGTTAATAATAGAAGATAAGACGTGACCGGAAGGAAGATCTCCATGGTGAAAAAGAATTGGATTAAAGGAATACTGCTAGCTATAGTAGTAGGTTCCTTATTATTCATCAATCACAACTATATAAATATCAGACCCGAAGGAATTCGAGAATGGATTCTATCCTTCGGTATATTTTCGCCGATAATATACGTTGCTCTATACACAATTCGGCCACTCATTTTATTTCCAGCATCTATTCTCTCTTTAGCAGCAGGACTTGCTTTTGGGGCTTTATGGGGAACGGTATATACCATTATTGGAGCGACATTAGGAGCTGTTGTAGCCTTCCTAGTTGCGAAGAAATTCGGAAAAAATATAACGAGGAATAAAACTTCGAACGTGAGAGTTCAAAAGATTCAATCACAAATGGAGGTCAATGGATTTTTCTATGTCCTACTTCTTCGCTTAATACCATTGTTCAATTTTGACCTAATAAGTTACCTGGCGGGGCTTTCCAAGGTGAAGCTGTCGCATTTTGTTGTGGCTACAGTAATTGGGATTATTCCAGGTACTTTTGCTTACAATTTTCTAGGATCCAGTTTTGTCGGCGATAATAAATCGGTCGTTATTTTTGCAGTTGTTGTTTTTATTTTGATAAGTGTCCTTCCTTTAATTTTAAGTAAAAAAGTCCGTTCTAAATTAGGTTTTGCGAAAACACAAGAAAAGAGGTGAAGGTTTTTATGAAAAAGTATGACCTCATTGTCATTGGAGGAGGAGCCGGAGGATTAACGGTAGCCGCCGGCACTGCTTCTTTAGGAGGAAAAGTTGCGTTAATAGAAAAGGAAGAACAGCCTGGCGGCGATTGTCTACATTATGGTTGCGTGCCATCCAAAGCTTTAATTGAGATTGCAAACCGCATTAACAGCGCACGTTCCCTTGAGGAATTTGGTGTTCACATTTCTGAGAATATTCGAATGGAAGCTGTCATGAAGAAAGTGAAGGAAGCCATTGACCATATTCAAGTTCATGATCATGCGGATCGGTTCCGTAAACTAGGGGTTGATGTTTATATTGGAATGGGGGCTTTTCACACTAAGAATGAAGTGATTATCAATAGTGGAGAAATTATTTATGGGAAGAAAATTGTGATTGCTACAGGTTCAAGGCCCTTTGTTCCATCAATTCCTGGTTTAAAAGAAAATGGATTTATCACAAATGAAACCATCTTTTCTTTATCCAAATTACCCAAAAGGCTTTTAGTCTTAGGCGGTGGTCCGATTGGTATTGAAATGGCTCAGGCAATGGCTAGATTAGGAAGTGAAGTGACAGTTGTTGAGAGATCTGATCGTGTACTAGGAAAAGAGGAGGAGGATGTACAGCAACTCATGAATGATGTTCTTTCTAAAGAGATGAAGCTACTCTATAATGCTAACGTCAAATCTATTGAATCTGGACCAAACGGAAAAGTTGCTCATTTAACGTCGGAACCAGGAGAACAGGAAATCTCTATTGAAGTGGATGAAATACTGGTTGCCACAGGAAGAACACCTAATACAGACAAACTCCAGTTAAATAAAGTGAATGTACAAACAGATGATCGAGGACATATAAAAGTGAATGCGCGTCTGCAAACAAACATCCCTCATATCTATGCTGTAGGTGATATAAACGGAACATTACCTTTTACGCATGTAGCAGGAATGGAGGGCAAGCTAGTCGTCCAAAATGCACTGATTGGTTTAAGGAGAAAAATAGATTATTCAAACGTTCCATGGGTCACCTACACTTCACCGGAAATATTTCATTTGGGTTTAACCGAAGCAGAAGCAAAAGAACAAGGATTAGACTATGATGCCTATAAGGTAGACCTTTCCGAAGTCGATCGATTCGTAACAGATCACCAGACAACTGGCTTTGTAAAAATTATCACGGATAAAAAAGGTCATATCTTGGGAGCTCATGCCATTGGAAAACATGCCGGGGACTGGATGCAAGAGGCGGTGTTTTCCAAACAGTTTAAAAAGAAGCTCGGTAGCATATCAAATGTCATTCATCCATATCCAAATCATAGCGCAGCCGTTCAACGTACAGCAGACGCCTATTGGAGGAAGAAGCTATTTGAAGGTTTCCTACCTAAAGTGATGGAAAGGTATATTAGGTGGTTTAGATAATTCAAAGAGTAAGACCACGGTGTCTTACTCTTTGCTCTAATAGGTTCCATCTACTATCCACATGAATGAAAAACAGTCTCAGCTTCTTATAACCATTCCTCTTGGTAGTCCATTATGTAGTTCTTCATTTTCCTGGGCTTTATTTTCGTTAGTTTTTCATACTCATTGGTAATCCCTTTCGCCAATCCAAGTTTAGTTGGGAAATGAATACCGACGACCACATTAATAAATTGTTCCTTTGCACCTTTTTTCAGCATACATTTTCTAAATTCTTTCACTGAAGGATTAGTATAGTGAATATCTACATGCATCACATCAGTCATCATTTGAGCCACTTCATAAAAGTCCAATGCTTCATCACCTGTGATGACATACTTTTTATTTTGATGCTCTTCCGTATTTTGAAATGCTATGGAAGCAACTTCGGCAAGATCCCTAGTATCTACAAAGCTCGTTTTACCTTTCCCAGCAGGTACAAATATTCGCCGATTTTCTCTCAGTTCTGCACCTAGAAAGTCATTTAGATTTTGCATAAAATACCCGGCACGTATGAATGTAAATGGAATACCTGAATTTTTAATTAATTTTTCATTCTTATAATGATGGATAAAGGGCAAGAATTGTACATCTTTAACAGATAAATAAATAATATGCTTTACTTTTTTTTTGCTTTGCAACATTTAAGAATTCTTCAAATTTGATATCTGCTCCTGGAGGATAAATCAAAAATATTTTATCTATCTCGTTTAAAGCATTATCAAATGTGGATGGATTTGTAAAATCAAGTGACACAAATTCATATGTATTCTGCTCTCTCTTTAAGCTATCTACATTCCTCACTGCGCATTTGATAGATAATCCTTTTGCTTTTAAATTTTTGGCTACTTCCTTCCCGACTTTTCCGTTAAATCCTGTGACAAGTATGTTCATTGAATTCCTCCAATGGGTTTCTCCAGACTTACAATGTATTTATAAAAGCCTAATAGAATCAATAACAGTATTACATCTTCTACCATGGAATATTGCAACTTCCACCAACCATAGTGAAAATAACCATATGGTTCAGGTAGAGCAGCAATGATCTCATAAATAATAATAAAGGCAAGCCATGCACTAAAATAAAGAAATTTTCTATAGAAGTTGTTCCTAAAAGGGAAAAAATTCAGGAACAAGATATTTACTGGAGCGATTAATATCGTATGAGCCAAGAGCCCTGCCCAATCAACCCCGGGATTAAAATACCAGTATCCCCCCAATTTAAATTCCACAATGAAATCATGTGTTTGCTGGAAGGCAATCGTAAAAAACCAAATATGAACCATTTGATTTCGAGATAGTTTTTTATTTACTTTCCATGCAATTCCATTAAATATGAGGATAGCTAAAATTAATCCAATCATGATTTGTCCTTTGTATATAAGATTTTTTTATAAACACTAATTTTTATAATTATTTTCTAGTTTAACCCGTTGAGCGTGGAAAAAATATTTATACACGTTTCCATTCTTACTCCCCATCATCTCTAGTTGACTTCTGATAAATAGGCGATTTGTTGAACAACCCTTTCTGACCTGTTGTATCAATTCTAATATCAACATTCACAGTAAATAAAGCTTCTTTAAACCCTTCTTCCTTCCACTTTAAGGATTCAAAATAAGTTTGATCCTTTATCCATATTCTATGTCCCAATAGCCATGGCTCCACATTTGCTTTCTTCATTTTTTCTATCGTTTGTTCTATATCCGTTTTAATCTCTTTATTTAATTGGGATTCGAGCTTTTCAATAAAACCTTTGGATGTTTCACCTGCAGAAAGTTCAACAAGGTTCCCTTCACCCTTCACATAAATCTCAAATGTTACCGGAGTTATCTTTTTTAAATCCACTTTACTTTCTAGCATTATTCTAGATAATGAAACAGATACTTTTTTTCCTTTTGATTCTATATGCGTGATATAATTCATTTCTTCCACTTTCTCGCCTTTTATCAGCTGACTTGCTGCCACTTCGTTCCCTTTCAATATTTCTACTAATGAATCGTCTTTTAATACTCCCATATCTTCAATAATAATTTCACTGTCAATTGTTTTTGCAAAGGGAATAACTGCCGCTGAAGATACGGTATTTCTATCACGTCTATATTGGAAAACTTTAATTGGCTGTGTACGAGAAAGCTTTTTGTCAGCCCGGAAGAACCGGTTAACATACAATGCCGGTAACTTTATCAGAGAGGACTCTGTTTTTAAAAACTTACTAGCTTCTTCATCCTTGCTTATTATGAGAAAGACCTTGTTCCCTATATCGGGAATTCTGTCCACCAAATCTAACGAACCATTAATACTAGTTGCCGCAATCTTCTCTGAAATTACGATAACCTTCAGGTGACCAAAAAATAATACATTCGGTGTTTTTGATTCCAAGTTAGTAATTGCTTCCCAAACTGTATCCCCTTCACTCCACAACACCTCAAACTCTCCGGACTTAGCAGGACCTCCTCCTCCGTTTTGACTTTTCCCCAGAATCGGTAACTGGATGCTTATTTTATACTTTTTTTCCTCTCCTTGATCAATAGAGATTCCTAATACCATTCCTCTTTGGTCAATTTCACGCATATCATTGCAACCGCTTAAACACAACATTAGCAGTAATGCCAAAGAGAGCGTCTTTTTTCCAATCATGAAACCATCTCCCGAGAGTTACGGTGTTTTGCAATGACAAAAAGTAATAACAGACAAGGGAGTAGCAATGAAGCTACTAAGACATTGATATTATAAACCTGCCAGCCTTCAATAAATTGAAAAGGAACCCAATTCGCATAAGCAAAAAATAAGGGAGTAATGGAGACAATTAAAACCCCTCTTTTTATTTTAGGGAATAGTTGCTCTAACAAATAAATCGAAAACCAAAAAAGAATACAGGAAACTTTTATAAAAGAGATCACCCAAAACCCCAAAAACAAGAGGTCCATCCTTTCTAACAGACCAGTACTAGGCGTAATGGATTGAACCAATGTAATAATTGGGGATATAAGATGGATTGCCTCTTCATATCCGAAAACTCCTAACACAACCAAGCTCAAAGATACATAAATTAGCATGATACATAATATACCGGCACTCATCGCACGAAAGGTCTTTTCCTCTTGTTTTACATATTGTATAAACCCAAGGAGCGTAACTATTCCACCGTACCGTGCAGCATCTGATATAGAACTCTTCAGAAAAACGGGTACTTCTACATTCATAACAGGTGGAATGAAAATCCAATTGAAATATTCACTAAGAAATCCCCAAGTTAAAAATGTCGCAAGTAGTAGTATCTCTGCGACAACAAAAAATGAAACAAACCTAACAATTGTTAGTAATCCATAGTGAACAGCAATTGAGATAAGCAGAATGAATGGTAATATAATGAAAATTGTAGGGGTAGTTTTTAACATAAACGTTCTTACTAGGAAAGTTAGGTCTTGTGTTACTTTCATCGTGCTAAAAATGGAACTAAGTATCAAGTAAGCCATTATGATGAAATATAGGAAAGAGCCGGTATGATTTTTCATTACTTTAAAAGAAGTCCCTATTATTATATAATTGAAAATATTTAGATATTAGCCAGACCTGAAAAAAGAAAGGGAATGGACGTTATGATTAGCTTTAACCAAGCACTTCTGATTTCCCCATCTGCCACATACGGTAAAAAAGCTACTCCCAAAGTAATAGTGGAGGAAAAACGTAAAGGCAAACAAAATCAAAGCCTCGAAATTGTTGAATTGTATTACGCAAGACTTCTTCCTCCTTTCACTTTGGTTTAGAAAATTGGTTTGTTTTTTAATCTAGAAAAAATGTTCCATAATTCTTTCGTATTAAGAGGAGATGCTGGTGATAAATAAGGTTTCCCAAAAGAACTAAGGTTACATAAGTGAAATGTAAGATACGCTATACCAATTGTTAAGCCAAATATCCCTAATAGTGAAGACATTATTATTAATAGATACCTCGCGATTCTCCATGAAGAAATTAAATGCCATGTTGGTAATGTGAAAGATGTAATCGCGGTGGATGCACTAACAATAATCATTGTATTACTAACTAAACCTGCTTCAACAGCTGCCTGACCGACAACAAGTCCTCCTACAATACCAATGGTCTGCCCTACAAAACTCGGAAGCCTTAGACTTGCTTCCACTAATACATCCAAAGCAAATATCATCATTATCGCTTCCAGGTAAATGGGGAATGGGATATTGTTTCTGGAATCAGCTATCGTTAAGGCAAGTGTTGTCGGAAGCAGTTCTGGATGATACCCAACCAAGGCAACATATAGGGCAGGAAGAATAGTTGCTACCAGTATGGATACAATTCGCAACAAACGGATAAAGGTATTATCCAATGCCATCCGAAAATTGTCGGGACTTATCTCTATAAGATTAAATAAGGTTGCAGGCAAAACGACACAAAAGGTGGAATTATCAACTACCAACACAATTTTCCCCTGTCCTAATGCAATGGAGGTATAGTCCGGTCTCTCTGTTTCATACACTTGTGGGAAAATGGACAGGGGATAATCCACTATTTTTTTTGCAAGTTCTCCACCATCGTTCAATTGCTCCATTGTCAGGCTTTCTAATCTACTTGTAACCAACTCCAATAGATCAGTATCCACATATTCCTCTAAATATAATAAACCAACATGGGTGTGACTTAATGTTCCGACGGTAAACTCTTTTAACTTCAACCTCGGGTCCTTAATTAGTTTGCGAATAAGAGAAATATTTGTTCTGCTATCTTCAATAAAACCGATTTTCGGTCCATATACTTGATACTGCGTCGTTGGTTCTGTTACGGTTCGTAGTTCTTTTTTTACATAGTTCACTAAGAAAGGTACTTCTCCTGGTAAGTGAATAATTACCTGACCTTCCAAGCATCCCTGGATACAAGACTTCCAAGAATCAGCCTCATAGTAGTCATAGTTTCTAATGTTTTCTTTTAATACCGCTATTTCCAATTCATCTGAAAGTAGTAGCTGCTCTTCTAATTTAGTTACGTCTGTTATCCCCGAGATGTAATAGACATACAACCCTGTTTCATCGTTTTTAGGTATATACCTAACTTGAAAATCACCTACATCTTCAAAAACATGTTTAATAATTTCCTGAAAAGATATTTGATCATTAGGAATGGTTGTATCATCTACTTGAATTTTCTTTTTCAAATATTCTTCATAGTTTGGCTTCATTACTGATTGAAGCTGTTTGCTCCCACGAGAAGGTCTCTTATTAAACACACAATTACCTCATTTTTATATAAGTCTCTGACTGATTAAATACTTTTGACTGTACTACGGAATATTATTTTACTTATTACTTTTTTTATTCGAGAAAAGTGTTTATTTAGAAGAAGTCTATGTTAGAGGTCATGAAATAAAGAAAAAAAATGCACATATAAGCGTGCATTTTTCAGTGGTTATTTGAGGATATTGTTTCTACATAACTGATTCCATATAAAGCCTAAAAATGGTACCTTCTTTTACTTATCTTTTCATCTTCCCTCTCCAGTCAACTGAGTACCATTTTCAGGGAAAACTTGATCTAAATAGTATCGATCGTCTCTCGTTGAAGAAAACGAAAACAAATAGGTTTCTTCTGCTTCAATAAGGTTATAAACATTAGCATCCCTAATGTAAACCTTGAAATACTCCCTATTCTCTTCTTTCTCAGCCCCGTTATAGCCAATAACCCACATCTCCATATACTTTCCTGGTTCTATATGATGGTCTTTTTCCTCTACATAGAAGACACCAAATGTATGGCTATTTGTTATCACTTGAACATCTTTTTTTCCTATGAATAGAAAAACTATTCCTACTAAAATTAATAGTCCTATTAGCTGGGCTCTTCGTTTTTTCATACGTTAAACTTCTCCCATTTCAGATGCTCCAAATCTTTAATACACTTAACATCATTTTTAAACCACTCCATATTCCCAGCAAACCTTTCTGAGCATTCGAATTCAATTCTTGCAGCTTTTTGTCCTTGTACACAACGGAGGTTTGCAAGGAATTTTTGTTTACCATTTGGTTTGTCTAGACTTACACCAACATAGGGGAGTAACTCATAATGATAGCCTACTTCTAGGCTATCAAAATAATTATTTTTGACGATATCTCTAATTTTTATATAATCTTCATCATCAAGTCCCCACCTGATTACTATTCTTTCATCGAGAAGCATGACCTCAAGCTTAAGAAGGCTTCCAAAACGATCTTTGGAAGCCTTCAAGATTTTCATGTTTTGATGATTTGCTTGGATAGCGTAACCCATCTTAGTTAGATCCCCCACCATCGCTTCCGCCACCATGATTGTTCCACTGGTTGAATTGATTTCTAGTTGTTTCGGATTCAATATTTTGATTGCCTCTGTTCACATCCGGAGCCTGGCCCATTCCTTTATTCCTTTTATCCATATAGATAGTTATTCCGACAAGTAGCACTATTGGTACGATGATAAATAACCAGATCATGTGACACTCCTCCTTTTGATCTTATATATATTTATACGATTACTTTTATGAAAAGTTTCATTTATTTAATATTCTGTCATTTTTCAATATGTTGAAGACAGTTGAACCTGTGTTGGGGATGCTTCGGGCATATAGAACCTATATAAAAAGAGTGGCCCATCAACAGAACTTCCCCCACACCTAATTTTAGTTAGCTTCCATAATCACCCTGATATGAAATTGAATCATCTTCCATCTCTTTTAGCATATCTACCCAACCTGTTCGGCTTAATAAATTGCTCGGTAAGCCTATAAAAGGATTTGTTGCTTCACTCCATCCAGCTGCAGTGTCATGTATGCGGACTAATGTCGCTTCAACTTCCGTAGGAAAAGCGACTGTATCCAATCTATCCATATCCTCTTCCAACAATGTTTCCTCGATATATCTTAATTCCTCTGCAATTAAACTAGCACTAGTTTTAGTTGCAAACTGTAATCCATCAGAATGTTGTGGATAAATCGCTTTGGCCAGCTTTTCAATTTCATAGCTAGTATCCTCTATGTAGTTGAATCCATTCTTCAATTGAACCCATTGGGCATAAGGAATCTCTTTTTCACTCATCAGCCTTTGCATGATACTTGAAATAGTATTGGTCTCCGATTGCAGGTTCCCTACCATTTCCTTAAGATGCGGTTCCAAAAAATCTTGTTGCTTATTCACTTCCACATGCTTCTGAAATCCATAGAATACAGAAATAAATAAAAGAAACACCAAAATATAATATTGCTTGCTTGATTGTTGAAACATTTCTATTACCTCAAATCTTCTTTACTAATTCTTTCAGGCCTATTCCAAATTTTCAGGATTTAACTGTGTCATATGGTAGAAATAATTCCCACCATAAGAACCTCCCCCACCGCGTCGGAACGTATGCTCAAGACGAATTGATTCTCCGTCGTCACTAAAAGCCTGCCATTGATACATATACGAATGGCTAGAAGGAATATTTCCTGTTTCAGCTGGATGCGAATCAAAGGATCCAATCACTTCTTTCCATTCACTTGGCACTTTTACATACCCATAACTTCCCTTTTCTACTTCTACAGAATGTTTCATCTGTATCTTTGGATAATAAACCTCTAACTGATTATTATCCCCTACAGAAGTTACAGAATAATTCCGCTCAGATGTTAAATAAAACTCCCATTCACGTACCTCATCCTTTGGGTGAACATTCCAGTAAATATAAGAGTTCCCCTCATTAACTACTATTTGTGGATCAGAAGCGGTCGTTGCACCAACACATTCCCATTTCCAACCACTCCACACCCAAATGCTAGAACCATAGGATTTACCATCATTTGATAAGTGTGGGACAAAATAAGTTTTTTCATCTAATTGCATACTATCTAACACTTCAATTTCTTGAGTTAAATAATCCATATTTTCAATGATTTCGTCCTCTGAATAGAACGCTTTTGGTGTCATCATTATGTACGTTATAATAGTGCCGGTGATTAAAGCTACTAAAATAAATAACAGAAAGATTGCTTTTCTCCTCATTCAGCATTCCTCCTTTCTTCTAAAAAGGAAGCCGTCTTTGATCGATAGTAATGCTGTTTTTCCTTCGTGGTAACAAGCAGTCCCTTACCGTTTTGTTCCACATAAACACGAATCTTGTCACCAGTTTTCGACTTTACGCCTGTTAACAGATATGGAAATTTCTCTTGAATTTCGACTGGCTCTTCACTCTCTTCTTCTGGCCAAATCTGCTCTCGTATTTCTTCAAACCATTGAATGACGTTCGAGCGTTCGTAATTAAAAGTAGATAGGGATTCATCAAACTTTTCTTCATTTATTTTCACTTCTTCTCCAGATGGATGAGTTACCAATAATTCCACTTCTGAAACATCTGTAAGATACGTCCGCACTTCATCGTCCGGATAGAACACACCAGCTAATCCAATCGCAAGAATTGCTGTACTCAAAAATATAAAGTTGCCTCCAAAACCTGTCCAAGCATATTTCCGGTAAGCTTCCCATCGCCCTTTTCTTTTCAAGATTCCATACAAAATCCAAACTCCAAGTGGAAGAATTGCAATGGAAAATGGCTCATTAAAAAGTGAAAAAGTGAAGGTAAATGAAAACAGCCCCAATAAAACAGCAATAATTATCTTCCATAATTTTGGACGTTCTTCTGCATCTTGCCCAAGATAAATACGAATAACAAGCACAGCAATGATCACCCAAGCAAGAAGGATACAAAGCAACTCCATAATGTTCTCCGTATACCCGAAATTAATAGTCAGATTCCACACCCCATTCCAAGTAAAAACCATCTCTACAATTCTACCATTCTCCCATTTAAAACCCAATAACAGGAAAAAAATTTATCTTTTCCTAAAAAAAAGAGAACTCCGCATAGCTGCCAAAGAGTCCTCTAATAAGTAATGATAGTTGATTCACGTATAAACACTTGCACAAGTACCCGCAATCGGTTCGTAATAACAATGCTGTTTGAATTGACCGGAAAAAGGTTGGTCATACCAGGTTGGAGGACAAGGTGCGTATGGATTGAAATACCATAAAGCGTATTTTGCTGGATGCTCTCTCCAAGAAGTCAACGTCTTTCTTGCTAAGTTTTTTTCAACTGATCTTGCCCTGTTATAAAATAAATTACCTTTTTGGACCGCTTCAAATGAATAATTTCCGCCCTGCACTTGATAAATGACTTGAGGAATGGTCCTTACTTCTTTGAAGTCCAAACAATCTGCTACTGCACGATTGGTTATAACATTGCCGACATAAAGCATTCCCTGCTTTCCTTCACCTTCTGCTTCCGCTCTCATCATCCTTGCCACTAACGCTACATCTGAATCCGTAAACTTAACTCTAGCCATAATTTCACCTCAACACCATAGTATGAAAAAACGCCTAGATTGGTTTCAGATATTTTCAAAAATCGGTTGTATTAGATTGGTTTTGCTGTTTGAACGGCAATCCCCTTCTCTTGTAGCATATTTGTGATTCGCTCGAGCTTTAGCTGATGGTCGGAAGAAGAACCCGATTTTGAAACTAAGAACTTATCATCCTTCCCTTTTCCTTTGCCTACATAAAATAATAAATTACGTTCTGTTTCGATGACGGTTAAGGATTGGTCAGCAGGAATTTTCATCTTTTCCTTACCGAGTATAAAGGAATCAAAACGAGGATCATACCCAATAAGATAGTTAGAATTGGAGTCAAAATATAGAGAATGGAGTTTGTTGCTTCTATTCTCTATAATTTTTCTAAAGAATAGTCGGATCAAAAAAAGAATGACATAGTACATAACAATTCCAATAACCACGGTAACAATATTCAAAATAAGAAATTGGGTGCCATCTTGGGCAATCTGAAGGTTGGCTATAATGTTGTATCCACAAAATAAAAAGAGTGCAACTAAATTCCCCACAGTGGCCATCTTAAAAATAGATTTAAAATACGGCATGTATCGGAATAATTCGGTGTAATCTTGCTTTTCGATTGGAAATTGAAACGATATATTTTTTTTCAATGTGTACCTCCTGATGTTCAATGAATGTTCGCTCTTATGGGTAATTTGTAAATTCCAGCTCCTGATCTATGATGATTCCCTGTTTCACATAACTGATCAGCTTAGCAGATTCTGCCTCCACCCGTTGTCTACCATAGGGATTGAGGAACCAGTTGTCCTCTCGTGTAGTTCTATCATTGACTGGACAAAGAGAATAATCAATCCAATCTGGCATATAGGTTCGTAGTTTAAGATTCATTCGCCTCATATGATAATGACTTGTCACCACGATCAGGCGACTTATTTTATGGAGATGAAGCGCTCTATCCAATACAAGCAAAGATGCCAGGACATTTTCCTTTGTGTGGAGTGACTGGTTCTCAATGAGGATATCCTCAGAAGGAACCCCTAATTCCATGGCCTTCTCTGCTAAGAGCTGTGCCTCGCTAAGCTGATTCCCGTCCCATACGACTCCACCGGAAAACAATATCTTCCCTGCTCTTCCTTCCTGATAGAGCTGAATAGCTGGAGGCAACCGGTATTGGACCGCCTTGCTGCTCCCAGGAACAAAAATACAGTCACCGTTTCTATTATCATCTTTTATATTTTTAAATAATAGGTCGGTCATTTGTGCATCGGTAAGTTTGTGGACATCTAATTTTGAAATAGGTAGCTTCATGGTATTACTCCCACGATATGTATTTTTCAACCACTTCTAATTCCCATTATACAGACAAAGTGGAAGACTTTTTTATTTTTTTCTAAAAAAAGTGATCCAGTTTCTGATCTGCTCCGTTAGGTAAGTGAAACCAACTAAAAAGGAGTGCTTAGAACATGAACTGGAAAAAAGCAATCGTAGCTGTACCACTTAGCGTAGGATTATTAGTACCGACTTTTCAAGTAGCAAGTGCACACGATGGAGAACATCATCATCCACACGCATCTGTATCCACCCCGGCATCTGACTTGAGAGCGTCATTGGATGCATTATTATCAGAGCATGCTTTCTTAGCAGTCGTAGCAATGCAAAAGGGAATTGACGGAGCAGAAGACTTCGATCAAGCAGCTGGCGCATTGAATGCAAACACAGATGATTTATCCGCAGCAGTCGCTTCTGTTTATGGGGAAGAAGGCGGAGCAGCATTTAAAGAAATCTGGAGCAGCCACATTGGTTACTTCGTAGATTATGTAACGGCAACTGCTGAAGATAATGAAGAAGGCAGACAACAGGCGTTAGCCGAATTAGATGAATATACAGTAGAACAAGCAGCGTTTCTTGACACAGCAACAGAAAGTCGCCTAAAAGCAAGCGAACTAGAAGCTGGACTAAAAATGCACGTGGAACAATTAGTTTGGGCATTTGATAACTATGTCGCTGGAGACTTTGAAAAAGCATACGAAAACATGCGTCACGCAATTGAGCACATGTATGAGCCAGGAAAAGGTTTATCTTGGGCGATCACTGACCAGTTCCCAGACAAATTCGAGAATACTAGTGTTGATACACCAGCAGCTGACTTACGCGCTGACTTGAACCACCTTTTCGCTGAGCATGCTGCACTAGCAGTTCTAGCTATGCAAAAAGGAATTGATGGCGCCGGTGACTTTGAAAATGCTGCAGGTGCATTAAACGAAAACACAGCTGACCTATCTGCTGCTGTAGCATCCGTTTATGGGGAAGAAGGCGGAGCAGTATTTGAAGAGATCTGGAGCAGCCATATCGGATATTTTGTAGATTATGTAGTTGCTACTGGTGAGGAAAATGAAGAAGCCCGTGAAGCGGCAATCGCTGAGTTGGAAGAGTATAAAGTAGAGCAAGCTGCATTCCTAGACACTGCGACAGAAGGCCGTCTGAAAGCAGCTGACCTTGAAGAAGGACTGAAAATGCACATTGATGAACTACTTCTTGCTTTCAACAGCTATAATGAAGCAGACTATGAAACTACTTACAACACCATTCGTGAATCTTATGCCCACATGTTCGGTGTAGGCGAAATGATGTCTGGTGCAATTGTAGACCAGTTCCCAGAGAATTTTGAAAAAGACATGCCAACTGACATGCCTGCAGCAGGTATGGGTGGTACAGCGGACAATGGAATGAACGCTGCTATCGCTTGGACGGTTGCCGGACTGATATCCACGATTGTCTTAACGCAAGTCATTGCTTATAGAAGAAAAGCAACACAAGAATAATAGTTTGAAATAAGAAGAGAGGGATCGCTCCCTCTCTTTCCTACTCTCATTTTCTAAAAGGAGAAGAACTATGAGACTACTAACCGCTTTAGCATTCATGCTTCTATTACTGGCCGGATGTAGTTCGGGGACAGCTGGTGATCAGGCTACTGAAAAAGAATCTCCAAACGAAGCAACCGCGGCCAGCGAAACTGCGGCCTCTACCAATCAAAAAACTCCCCTCCCTACCCGTACACAAACAACAAACGAAAACGGGAAAGTCATTAAAGATGAATCGATCAGCATCGAACCCCACCGAATTGAAATCCCCTCCATCGGTGTCGATGCACTAGTGGAACAAGTAGGCGTTATCGAAAACGGTCAAATGGGAGTACCCGAATCTTTCGAAACCGTCGGCTGGTACAATGAAGGCCCCATGCCAGGAGAGCGCGGAAACTCCGTCATCTCTGGACATGTCGACAGCCGCAACGGCCCAGCAGTGTTTTTCGAGTTAAAAAATCTAGAAGCTGGTGACGAAATTATCGTTTCTAATGCAGATGGCGAATCCCTAACTTATGTGGTTGACAGAATAGAAACCTACCCTGAGGATGAGTCTCCTGTAGAGGCCATCTTTGATTATTCTTTCCAGAGCAATTTAAACCTGATTACCTGTACAGGGACGTTTAATCGGGAGAGCAGGAATTATTCTGATCGGTTGGTTGTGTATAGTAGTTTGAAGAAGTGAGGGTAGATGTTTTTAAGGAGAGAGGTCTTCGTTAAGACCTCTCTGACTAAGATTCTCCCCTTCTGATGTCTTCATACTACTTATCAAGACCTCTCTGACCTCATTTCTCACCAACAGATGTCCTCATAACCGCTATCAAGACCTCTCTGACCTCATTTCTCGTCAACAGATGTCCTCATGACCGCTATCAAGACCTCTCTGACCTCATTTCTCACCAACAGATGTCCTCATAACCGCTATCAAGACCTCTCTGACCTCATTTCTCGTCAACAGATGTCCTCATAACCGCTATCAAGACCTCTCTGACCTCATTTCTCACCAACTGATGTCCTCATAACCGCTATCAAGACCTCTCTGACCTCATTTCTCGCTAACAGATGTCCTCATACCATCTATGAAAACATCCCTACCCTCAATTCTTTCCAACAGAAGTCTTCATACTCTCTTACATTACCGTGCCACACTCCCCGCCTCCACAACACGGCCACTCTGCTTCTCACCAATCTCTGGATGCACTTTTTCAATAACCGACGGCCTCGCCATGATGAGTGTTATAACGATGAGCATTCCCGCTGATAAGAGCAAGATCCACTCCCCCGGTAAGACATCATACAATACACCATAAATTACCATACCAAGAGGAATAAGTGCCATCGCCATCGTTTCGATAATGGAAAACACGCGCCCCTTGAATTCATCAGCAACGGACTTTTGAAGCATCACTTGCAATGGGGTATTAACGATAATAATGAGTGAACCAAAACTGAACATTAGGACCATATAATAAGAGAACATTATCCAGTATGACATCGACCACAACAGCGGAAGAGAAATCGCTCCCATAACCGCTCCCATTCCTATGATTCCCCTTTTGGAAACAAGCAGTGGAAATTTCACTTCTTTACGTCCGGAAAAATAAAACGACATTAACAACATGCCTAGAGAAAACGCTCCTTGTGTGAAACCAAAATGCTGGGATTCCATTTTTAAATTTTCAATCAGAATATACGAATACCCAACTTCATAAGCCCCAAAGAGAAAATTAATAAGTAAAAGTATCCAGATTATGGCCAAAATTGAATTCTGCAGACGCAAGTAGCGTAAACCTGCTTTCATGCTCTGCATCATGGATTCTTTCTTCTCCCCCTCCTCTAAGCTACTTTTATCCTCAGAAAACAGGCGGAAATTCATTGTTGATTCCAAAATGACAGCAATGACAGAAGCAACAATAAACATGATAAGGAATACAGGAATCGGCACTGTTCCATAAAGAAGCCCACCAACTGCCGGGCTCCCAATGGCAGCAAAAGAGATCGCCATCTGGTTCATCGCCGTTGCTTTTTGAATTCTAGCCTTATCAATCAAACCCGTAATGGATGAAGTAAAGGCAATTCCTGAAAACATGGAAGTTAAAGAAAGGATACAAGTTGTTGTGTAAATCGCTATGAGGGAGAGTCCTGATGTAAGAGTGTAAATGAGAAGTCCTGTAATGGCTAAAGTGGTGGCTACTTGTGAGATAATAACAATCTTTTTTCTAGAATACCGATCAGTGATGGTTCCAGCAAATGGTCCAGCAAGCGTTCTTGGGAGAATATTACATAAAAGATTTGTCGCAAAACTAGTAGCAGATCCAGTAAGCTGCAAAATATAAAAACTAACGGCAAATGCATATACCTGGGACCCGAAGGTGGAGATTAATTTACTAATCATAAAGGTGTACAGGTGATATGTCGCTCTTTTTAACTTTAAGCTTTCCTCCATTAAAAGCACCCCGTTTTTTAAAAGTTTAATTTAATTAAACAAATCGTACCATATTAAGGTATTCCAATTCAAGGAAAAGTTTAATATAATTAAACAAATATATTTTTTTACAAGGAGTGCACACCTCTATGCTCGGAGATCGGATACGAAAATTAAGAAAACAAAAGAAGATGACGTTGGAAGCATTGGCGGGGGCAGGACTGACTAAAGGGATGCTTAGTCTGATTGAAAACAACAAAGCAAACCCTTCCATGGAAAGTCTTACATATATTGCACATCAGCTTGGGGTGGATGTGTCAGACTTGTTGGGAGAAGGCAACACCGAGGAGTTGCGGAAAACATTAGAACGTGTGGAGCAGATTTACAACGTTCCGTTTAGCAAATCAGACTTTCCTGATAAATATAAGCAACTAATTGAACTAATCGACCCCCATATCCAGAAACTCTCCAAAGGATATGAGAGTGCCAGGCTGATGGAGATTTACAGCTATGCCATTCAGCGAGAAAATAAAAACGGATGGGAAATTTCACTAAAGAAGGCATCTGATATGTATGATGAGATGAACATTTCTTCCAATCGGACTTCTATTGGGATTTTCCGAGCAACTATCGCCTTCATGGAGCATCATTATGAGGAAGCTCTATATATATTCATGAAAGAACGGAAAGAAATTGAAGACAAACACGCCTACATAGAACCAATCGCCAGACTCGATCTTGATTATAATGAAGCTATTTACTTATATGCTGTGGGGGATTCGAAGGCAGCGATCGAAACGACGGAAAAGGCACTTGCCTATTCTAAGGAAAAGCGAATCTTTTATCTTACAGATGACCTATATCGCTTGGCGGCTGCACATGCATTGATGGAAGAGAATGAACATGAAAAAGAGTATTATTTAAGCAAATTGAAGCAATACGGAGAGTTTGCAGATCATGCCTCCTCCCTCTACTTTTGTGAGTTGTTCTCCATAATGGATTTGATTACAGAGAAAAAGGAATATGAAAAGGCGCTCACTAAAATTGATCAATATCTTTCCTCAGAAGAAATTGCGAGATACTATTCTCCTTGGTTCAATCTAGAAAAAGCAAAAGCGCTATATTACATGGGACGCTATGAAATGGCAGCTCTGGCATTAGAATTGTTCGTAATGCCTGACAATCACCATCCAATTGATCTATCTTTTTTATATGTAAAAGATTCCTACCAAGCACTCATCCTATTAGAGCTCGGAAAAATAGAAGAATCCTTAACTGCCGCACAAATTGCTGTCGACAACTTCAAACCGCTCCTAGATTCCAAGATGAAAGCTTTCAGTAAAAAGGTACTAGAAACAGTTCTCGAAAAGAGTCGGTAACAGGGACAGGCACGGCGACCCACTATGGGTCGCCGTGCCTGTCCCTAAAACCCAAAAAGCACTTTTAAAAATTCTGATCTCTGTTAGAATGAATCTTAATATATTTTACAAAGATTGGGGTTTTCATTATGGAGAACTTTTTTCTGTTTGTCGTTATGAGTGTCTTATTGATTATTCTACCCGGCCCTGACACGGCTATCGCCACCAAAAACACCTTATCTGCCGGGAGAGTCGGCGGATTCAAAACCATTCTAGGTACCTTTTGTGCCATCCTCATCCATACCATCGCAGCCGTCGTCGGTTTATCTGCCATTATTGTTAAATCTGCATTTCTGTTCTCTGTTCTTAAATATGTTGGTGCCGTTTACCTTGTCTACCTGGGGGTTAGAACAATCTGGGCACTCCGCAACAACAAAGCGGAGAATGTGATGGACGATACTAGTTCTAATAAATATAAAAACCAATCTCACTTTAAACAAGGTTTCCTAACAAACATGCTAAATCCCAAAGTTGCGGTCTTTTTTCTGACCTTCCTGCCACAATTCGTTGACCCGGGAACTAGCACAATCGGACCCTTCCTCCTGATGGGAGTTACCTACGCTGTCCTGACAGCCATTTGGTTTGTCCTTTACATCTATCTAGTTGACCAGATTAGTGCATTTATGAAAAGACCACGTACCACCACTGTTATTGAATCCATTACCGGTCTAGTGTTGATTGGGTTTGGAGTCAAGTTGGCGTTGGAAAAAGGTTCAGAGTGAAAATTAAACAAACATAAATAAGAAGCCAAACAACCTATTTTGATCAGGTCGTTTGGCTTCTTTTAGTTTTTACATGAAGGCATCCCTGGCACTTCCCCACTTGAAGGTTCCAACCTCTTTTGCTTGCACTGTTCCTCTAAACCCAGCATCAGGAGCTTCTGAATAGCCATTGTTTCTGGTGTTCGATTGTCTGAATAGGCAAGATTGCTTTCTTCCAACGGATCTTTAGTCAAATTGTAAAGTTCATACTGATCTGGTACTGGTCTCGTTTTAGTGGACATGATGCACAATGCACAGTCAATATGCTCACCTGTAGATGTTTTAGAAACTTGAGTGGTTGTGACGTTCTCAACTCCAGGATTACTCCAAAACTGTGGGCTATCGTAATAACGTGTAAGTTTCCAGATTTCCTTTGTGCCATTTTCTCCTGTGGAGATCTTAGTGATAATGGCTTCCATGTGGTTTGGTTGAATGACAGCATGATAAGGTTCCCCCGTTGCCGAAACTTGGTTAGGGCCCTGGGTAACATCGTCGTCACTCATAAAATAAAGCGGCTCGTTCGCACGGTAGAATTTATTTTTCCCCATGAGTAGTGGTGTTAGATCACGACCTACTAATGGGTGAACTTCTGTGTGATCACGCTTAAGTTGTTGTTGGATTTCTTCTGCGTCAATGTCTGCAAGTCCTAACATTGTCGGTAGCACATCGACATGGCTTGTAAGCATGTCGGTGGTTTCTTTTCCGGAAAAAAGTTTTGGGCTATGGATAATCAAAGGCACATGGATGGATTCTTCGTAAGTGTTATTCCATTTCTGATAAAGGCCGCCATGCGCACCAAGCAACTCTCCGTGGTCAGATAAAAAGATCACAATAGTATTTTCGTAAAAGGTAGAATCCTGCAAGGTTCGGAAAACCTTCCCCAATTCTTGGTCTGCCTTCTTTTGCAAGGAATAATAAAGCTGTCTGTATGAAACGTTGTCTCTTATCGGCTGGAGTGCCTTTGGGTAAATCTCACGATAACTCTCTTGGGCGGAAGGCTTGGTACTTAGTGATTCATTGTCGGTCGGCGATGGCGGGATGAAAGGCACGGATGGGTCAATTTCAAAGTTAAACATTGGGCTTAGTTCTGTGTAAATGCCATAGATGGCAATGTCATGGGGGTTGACGAGCGAGCACATAACAAACCACGGGGAAGAGTCTCTATGACATTCATTTTCCAATGACTGAAGGAGCTCAACAGTTTCTTGAGCATAGATGACATCTCTTCCGCTTACCCCAATTGCAGCAGAGCTTGCCGAGTTCCGAGGAGAGGAACCATGTGGCTCTGGTCCGACCCAACCGTCAAATCCGTAATCACTTAGGCGGTTGGAGGCGAGATACTTCTCTACATTTCTCTTGTCCGGTCTGCCTGTAGAGGTATAGCTTGCCAGAGAGTTTTTCGTTCCTGGTATTAGAATGTCTTCTTCAGACGCATGCCATTTGCCTTTCCAAAAAGTCTTGTAACCTGCTGCCCGAAAATATTCCCCCATAGTTGGCACGGTATTAGGATCAAGCCAAAACATGTCTGGATCAAAAGAGGTTTTTGCTGCACCACTCGTTTGTGTCACACCATGAAGGGATGGATATTGTCCAGTATATAGAGTGGTTCTGCTTGGAGAGCAAGCGGTGCTTCCAACATAGTGTTTTGTAAATTCAAAACCATTCTTCTTTAGTAGCTCCTGAGTTTGCAAGTTTTCCCGTTGCCATCTTCTAAGTTCTTCGTTTTCATATACGCTCGGGTAACGTTGCTGATCTACCATCAGGATGAGAAAATTGGGTTTCTTGATTGTCTGTGATTCTTTAGCCATCGTTGTCCCACCTTTACTGTTCAATCTGTTCCATCTTAACTATATGCACAGAAGTTTTAGCTTATTTCAGGGACAGGCACCTTGACCCCTATTGGTTCGAATTGCCTGTCCCTTCTACCCACAACCGTGTTATAATCTGATGGAGGTGTTAGATAATGAATAAACGATGGACTATTAGTAAAATAAATGAGTTTGTGGAGAAGAATTCAGATAGTAAATTGCTATCCACTGAATACCACGGCTTTTCTCAGAAGTTACTTTTTAAATGTGATTGTGGAAGCAACTTTGAAAAGACTTTTACAAAATTTAAGAATAACAACCAACGCAAATGTGACGTGTGCCAGCCACCAAAGGATTCACGTTAATAGATACCCTGAAAAGTGCCAATAGAATTTGGCACTTTTTTGTTTTGTCTCCCAATTTGCAGGAACTCCTAATTGTTTTATCGAAATAGTTGTTACCGAAAACTTTTAAGGAGGAGTGGTCTTTGAAACATACATATACCGTCATGTCCTTTAATCTGCGTGTTATTGTTGCTTCTGACCCATTTAGCTGGGATGATCGAAAACACTGGATTGCAGACACCATAAATACTTATACGCCTGACGTTATCGGCACACAGGAAGCAACCATTCCAATGCTTGAATGGTTAAAAGAGACTTTCGAAGAGTCCTATGAAGTATACGCAGTCAATCGAACCGAATCCACGGAGGTTGGAGAATTCAGTGCTGTATTTGTTAAAAAGTCCCGTTTCATCATAGGTTCAAAAGGATCCTTTATGCTAGCAGAAACTCCAGATATTATTGGGACTATGGGATGGGATGCACACTGCGAAAGAATTTGTTCCTGGGTGGAGCTTATTCCAAAGAGACAAACCGAGCCAGTTTTGCGCTTTTTTAATACACACCTTGATCATATGGGGAAGCTTGCAAGGAAGGAAGGATTGAAACTAATTTGTGATGTGATTCGTAGGAAAGATAACGAGCAAAGCTTGCCAGTTATCTTAACCGGGGATTTTAATGATGCGCCTGAGAGTGAAGCATTAGCAGAAGTATCGTCCATGAAAAGCTGTTATTCTTGTTTTACTGAAGAAGAAAAGGAAAACAGCCTTACTTTTCATGCTTATGAGGGTGGAACAAAAGGGAGTCCCATCGATTACATATTCGGTTCAAACGGGGTAGAGTTTCTTACTGCCCGCATTCTTAGAGACAGTTTTAATGGAGGGTACCCGTCAGATCATTATCCTGTTTTGGCAACAGTAAAAATTTTAGAAGGTGATGAAGATTTAAAAAAAAGTACAGGTACTCTTATTAGCCATGACTGTGCTGGCAACCATTTTCCTGATATGGGCAGGACTCTCAGGCAACAATGATATTTTCCCACTTCTTCTAACTTTGGTTGTCACACTTTCTATGGGAAACCTTATGCTCCAACACCGGAATAATAGAGGATTTCACTTATATCGGATTGCATTTGGCTTTGGTTTGTTTTCATTATTGTTGAGTGCTACTTATTTTGTGACTGGATAAATGAGGAGGAGAGAAAAAATGACTACCAAAACCATTTTGCAGATCACATCTTTATCAGGCTATGAACCGGAAATTGGCCGTTCTCTATGGTGTTTAGAAGATGTACGCCACAACCTAACTGAAAAATTAAAAGGGGTCAGCCAAAGTGAGCTTGATAGAAAAATAGAAACCAGACAGTCCATCGGATCTCTGTTGTATCACATTGCTTATGTAGAAGCTGGTTGGCTATATGGGGAAGTAATGGAAAAAGACGCGTGGGACTTAGAAATAGAAAAACTTTTCCCATTGGATGGATGGCCTGACGGGAAGTTGGTACATATTGAAGGGGATACTCTCGAAACCCACCTTCACCGATTAAATAAAGTGAGAGAGACCTTGCTTTCCCACTTTTTTTCTATGGATCTGGAAGATTGGCGCAGGGTTAGGGTGCTTGATGAATATGAAGTAACACCTGAGTGGGTGATTTATCATCTAGTTGAACATGAGGCACATCACCGGGGGCAGATTTTCCAGTTATTGAGGGAGATTCGGGGAGGTTAAAACCTCCCTTCACGCATTATACAATACCTATAATTAATACAATCGCAAGTCCAATGATTGCCCCAATATCAACCGCGTATCTACTATTCTCTTTCTTCTTTTCAAATACACTAATAAACTTACCGAGTATCACCAACAATATTGCTATAGATATTAGAATGTTACTAGTCACAGAGCTAAAATAAGTATCTGCTATAAACACATACATGGTTGGAATCACAATCAACAATCCTGCAACTGTGTACAAAAACCACTTTACTTTTTCCAAATGATCACCTTCTTAAATTTATATGAAAATATCTACTATTCTCTACGTTTATGAGCTAAATAAGGTTCCCTTATTTGAAAATAAAATGCCTGAAGACCATTTCATATTGTTTTTCTCGTTAAAAATGTGTTCATACCTGTTATGAACACATTTTTACATCGATTTCCAATCTGGGATTGTCTTCATCGTGTTCAAACTCAGCCCATGAGCCGAAATATCGTGCATTAATTAGCAAGGGACGACTCCTATGCTTTATAAGCAATCCAGCCGCCATTTCATTTATCTCAAAAAAGATTGAACGACATCTCCTAATACCTGAATACCTTTCTCAATATTCTTCTCACTCTCATAGCTGAATGAAAGGCGGAGGTACTCTTCCCCTTCTGTCTGATCGAGGAAAAAGTATTTACCTGGAAGGAATGATACCCCTGCCTCGGTTGCTTTTGAAAGTAGTTTCTCTGTATCTACACCTGGGATCTTCACCCAGACAAAGTAACCGCCTTTTGGTACAAACCAGGACAAATTTTCAGGAAGGTACTTTTCAAGGGCTGCCAGCATAACTTGGCATTTTTTCTGATATGACTTACTTAAAGTTCCCAACCGCGTTGAAAAATCTGTATTCTCCAAAAGTGTGGCCATGGTCGCTTGTGAGAAAGGATGCTCCAAATCTTTTTTGAACCAGAATAAGGCTTGGATGAATCTTTCTGTAGCATGCACCCAGCCAATTCTCATGCCTGGGGCCACAACTTTTGACAAGGATCCGACGTAAAGAACTCTGTCCTTCGTATCAAAAGACTTAAGCGTCTTCGGATTGTTAATAAAACCAAGCTCACCATATGCATCGTCTTCCAGCACCAAGAAATCGTATTCCTCTGCTAGATTTAGAACCTGTCCCCTCCGCTCTTCTTTCATCGTCGTACCAGTTGGATTGTGGAAGGTTGGGATGGTATATAAAAAACTTGGCATCGTCAACCCTTTTTTCTTTCTCTCCGCAAGCAACTCCGCTAACTGTTCCGTTTGAAGACCGTCCTTATCTATTGGAACTGTTACTATCTTATCTGTGTAATTTTGAAAAATCTCGAGTGCCTCCATATAGGTTGGAGACTCTACTATCACGACAGCTTCCTTATCAAGAAAGATACGTGCAATAAGATCAATAGCCTGGCATGCGCCGGCTGTGATTAAAAGCTCGTCATTTTTTGCAGCCATACCTCTTACTTCCTGCCTCAACCGTACCCATTCTTTCAACTTATCAATTCTCGGACTTCCTATGTAGTGTAGTGGAAGGTCATTTTCTTCTTCAAGCAATTGAGCAACTGCTTCTTTTAATTCCTTAGATGGGACTAAGTGAGGTGCAGGGTAGCCGGAATGCAAACGTATTGCGTTAGCTGGAACGGACGGGATCCATTCGCCGGGAGGGTTATTTTGTAGGGCCGCTTTGATGTTTTTAGGAAAAAAAGATTCCGTGTTCATTGGTACCAGACACCTTTCCAATTTATAAGTTCTTTCTATTTTAAACTTACTTTCACTTGATAAACAATAGAGCAAACCCGATTTAGGGTCTGCTCTGTTCATTTTTTCATGCTATTAGTTTTTCGATGCATCAAGCGCTTGATAATCTGTTTGATACTTTCCGCCTTCTGCCACTTCAGAGTGATAGAGAGCTTTTAAGGCGAAGTTCTTTTCTAAGCCGTGCTCGTCCATCATTTCTCTTAAACGTTGCTGCAATTCATCATTGTCTTTAATAAGCTGTTTCATTTGTGATTTTAAAAATTTCATCAGGTGTTAGCCCCTTTCGGTTATGGCATCTATCAGCTTAGTATACATGATATCGAATAATTAATATCCAAAACAAATAAAAAAGGGAGTCCCAAGACTTTTCATTTCTTGGAACTCCACTAATCTTTTTAAAATGCCATTCTATTTTTGCCCGTTCGTTTTACCTTATAAAGGGCCTCATCAGCTCTCCTTATTATCTCGTTCACTTTACTCGTATCAAAAGTAGCCGGGTCCCACACAGCTCCCCCTATACTACAACCGACAGAAACTTCTTGTACGTTCACTTTGAATGGCTTGTTGATGGAGGCGATGATGCCTTCCCCCCACTTTCAATCCTTTCTTTTTCAGGGTGAGCAGCAACAGGCAGGACCATGACAAATTCATCTCCACCCATTCTGGCAACCATCCCCCCTGCAGGTGTCACTTCACTAAGCCTCTCACTAACATCTTTTAGAAGAATATCCCCTGCTTCATGACCTAGATTGTCATTTAACTTTTTTGAAACCATCCAAGTCCATATAGAGAACACCGAATGGAAGATCCTTTTTCATTGTTTCCTCTATAAAAGCATACAACGGGATTCGGTTTGGCAGTCCAGTTAAATGATCGCGATGGGCGACGTTTTCCATTTTCTCTAGCGCAGTCTCTGTTTTCGTGAGCTTAGAGATCAGTTTTTTTAAAGAATACGAGAGAACTTCTATTTCCTTAATGCCTTTGTGGTCAGGTATAGTTACCCGTTCCCCACGCCTCAACTGATCCGCAGCAGTTGTTATATTTTTTAGCGGTGAGGTTATTTTACCGGCAACAATCCAACCAAGGATCGCAAGCAGCCCAGCCAAAATAAATCCAAACTTGTAGATGTATTGCTGTGTTTCTCTAATTGGAGCATATGCATCATCTATTGGTTGCCGGACAAGAATCACCCAGTCGAGCCCAGGATAATCTTTGTACCCGCTTGCCAGGACATATCCGGTCAGATACTCTTTCCCATTCGGCCACTGTTCAAGAACCCAGCCGTTATCCCCTTTTCGGGCTTCTTTCACGCTTGTCAGTTGCAGCATACTTCCGAGCTCTTCTTCTGGTCCAAGCAACACACTATCATCCACTCCACTTACAATAAACATATCCAAACTGTTTCTTTTCTGAAGTGGTTTCATCATAGAATCCTCAATTTCCTTGGCCCATTCCCAGCTTAAATGAGCCGCCAATACACCAATAAATTGATTTTCTTCATTATATACTGGCGTACTGATATCCACGAACTTCATTACTTCACCGGTAGGGTTCGGTAGCAATTCTGCAAGTAGTACCGCTTCATGGACATCGCCGATAAAAGTTTTATTTTGTGCTTCTGTGAACACCGGCCTTTCTGATATGTCTGCCCCTTGTAAAATTCCATCGGTTGAGGACAGGACAGCACCGTCCTTATCTGTCATTCCTATCCAAGAAAAAGAAGGGAATTTCTCCTTCAGCCGATCAAGAATTTGCTGTTGTCCAACCAAATCTTCTGTCTGTCTCATTTCTGATAGAGTGCTCAGCATGGAGACCTCTCCGTAACGCGACCACATATAATGATCTAATTTCCCCGCCATAATATAGGATGTCTCTTTAAGCGAATTTCCTATCTCACTTCGAACCTCATCATTGGAACGGTGTCCAATCGCAACGCTCAACACAATCGTCAAAACAATAATCAATGTTGCAAAACTTGCTGATAATAGTGCCTGTAAACTGAACGATCTTTTCATAATGCCCCCATGTTTATCTATGTAAAATTACTTTATAAATATAGCATAGGGATGGTGGAAGGAATATACATTGTTAATTTCATTAAATTAATTTAATCTAAAATCCCCTGAAGTCGTTCTTACTTTTAGCAAGAATTCCCCGTCTCCAATTTGCCCTTCTATATTCCTCTCACTTTTCTCTTTATATTGCATTCCATCTAAGTTTACGGTTCCCTTTCCTGATCGCCCTTTGAAGTCAACTGCTAGAGAGGAAGGATTTTCGTCGAACTTAACTCTCACATCTCCGCTTGTTACCTCCACCTCCAGATTGCCTGTTACACGTTTATTATCTATCTCGATATCCCCAGAAGTAGTCTCAACGTCTACATTCCCTTCAACACCCCAGACATTGATATCTCCTGATGTGGTATCCACTTGAAGATCCGATAGAACTTCCTTAAAGGTGATATCGCCGCTTGTTCCTTCAATAGTTATGTTCTTGGCTACCGTGTTCTCAATGCGAACATCACCACTTGTCAGTTCAATGGAATAGCTATCTTTTATGGTAATATTTTCGACCATAATATCCCCAGAAGTCACCTCTGTTCTCAAGGAATCCACTTGCAACCCTGACATTTGAATATCGCTTGATGTGGAAATGGTGGATAACTCTGTATAAGTTTTTTCCGGTACTTCTATTTCGACTTTCAAGCTTGTTATGTTGGTACCAATTTGGAATTCCATGTTTGGTTGTACGACTTCAATTTGTATTGTTCCGTCGACTTCCTTAACTATAAGTTTATACTTGCCCTTGTTTTTCTCACTAACATCTCCGGATAATTTCGCATAGATGTCCTCTCTTTCCACAGAAACCACTTTGATATCCGCGGATGTGGCGCGGATTTCTATGTTTTCCGCTTCACTGCCGTCCACTGTTTCTTCTTGTTCAATTGGAGACGTACTGAAATTAAAACTAAACGTTTCTTTGAATTGACCAAAAACCACTGTCGCTCCAATCACCAATAAAATGAGAACAAACAAAAACGATAATACTTTTTTCACGCATGTTCCCCCTCCCTATCTTTTAATCTAACGCTATAGTGTCGCATGGATTTTGGTATCCCCTTTATCTTGAAGTAACCTTCAAAAGCAAGAGTTCGAAGGCGATATTCTAAAAACGCAGTATTGAATTCCCCTTCTAACTGACCATGCATTTCACCGATAATACGCGTTGCCTTTACAAAATCATTTTCGGCAAAATCCCTTTGGACTTTTTGAGCACAATGAAGTAATTCTCGGTCTATATAGTCTTCAGGAACCCCTCGTATCTCCTCGTTCTTCCAAATACGAAGCAGGTCCTTCGTTTCTTTTAGTTGAAGCCACTCGTCTGATAATTGGTTTCTAGCATTTATGGGCAGAATATTTTCCGATTCATTTTCAAAAATAACTTTCAACGTTTCCGGCATGATTTCACCCGAATGGAAAGGTGTGAATTGATTGGTATGAGGAAGCTTTCCATATCCCTTGGTTGCATTAATAAGGACCACTTCATTGTCACTGTTACGCAGCAGGTGAAGGATGTATCGATGAAAAATTTGTTCATGAGCGTTATCGGCTGTCCACAGGACTATAGGGATATGTGGAGGGATATGGGTCAATTCTTCAATCGCTTTTTTAAAAGTCCTACTAAACTCTTCCTCTAAGGAATCTTCGAAAATATTAATATGATCTTGCAACCATTCTTCCCTTTCGGATGAATCACCTAAGGGGCCGATATCAAACATTTCCCAAAATCCTATCACTTTATGGTTTCGCTCCAAGCCAACCTTCAGCGATCCGGCAGTAGATTCACTCCCAGCAATATGTATCATGTCATAACTTGTTCGAGGTGGTGACTGGTGGTCCATTATTTGTACTATATGCTGTATTTCTTCTATAATCTCTTCTTTTGGCACATCTATTTTCGTTAATTGATCTAATCGGAGCAAGGTTAAGTGCAGACATGTTTTCGCATCCTTTTCGGATAGTTGTTCAATCGTTTCCTTTAACTTCTCTAACATAGTTCAACCCCCAAGGAATATTTTACCTATAGCCTAACTATATCACCTCTAAAAGGCTAATTCTACCACTATATTGTTTTGATCTTTCTATTCAAATTTTTCCAATTTAATAGTAAGATAGCATCAGAAACTTTCTAGTTTGTACATACGTATGTAAAAGATACAACTTAAATGGACGAAAAGGTCCCGTCCCGAGGAGGATACAATGGTAATAAATTACCGGTATATAACAGTGTTAGTTTTGAGCATCAGTTTAATTCTCTCTGCCTGTTCAGATAAAAATACAATTGTCGAAGAAAATCAGCCTACTGAGCAAGAAGTAGTAATAGACGAATATGAACAACTTGTGGATAAAAAGAATGCAGAATTGGAGCTAGAAGCACTTGAGCTAACTTCTTATGCAGAAGAAGTTAATGCGACTTTCAGGACACCTGAGTACAAAGAATTCAGTGCAAACGGGTACTTAGAAATCGCCGGAAATGTTGAAAAGCATGCTGATTTAAAAGGAGAGTACGTTTGGATTAAGGTGCGTTCCGATGAGGACGGACCGACAGGGGATCTGATGGAATATTACGCACCAATAAAAGATGGCGAATTTAAGGAAAACATTTCTTTTTTTAATGGCGAAGGGCAATATCGTGTCACCGTTCAACTCCCTGACACAAAACGTGAAAATTATTATTACGATACTGCTAGTTTCACCGTCCATAATGTGAACCCGGAATCAACCTATGATATTTCTTTAACTCCTTTTGGACATGATGCCGGACTTCAGTTCGATGTAGAATCTTCATTTTTAAAGGAAAATGAGCTATTCTCTTTCGAAGGGAAAGCAAGTAATCTCTTAGACGGGGATACCATCATGCTTCAGTTAAAAAAGGACTCCGATATTTGGAAGCATATGGTCACTGTTGAAAATGGAAAATTTTCAACAGACATTCCACTGTTCTATGGAAAAGGACTTCACCAACTGGAAGTCTTGGTCCCGGATGGTGAGCGGGAAGACTACTATCAACTTGCATCGACTCTCTATATAGACAACGCCTCTGAACGAGTGATGGAGCCTTTAGAATATTATTCTGCATATAAAGAGCGTGGCGTGACACTTGAATCCCCTCAATACGGAGGGGACGAGGCAGAAGGAACCTATTCAGTAAAAGGTAGAATTGACCCTGAAGCTGAGTTTGGGCCACAGACTACCCACATTTATGTAACGACGAAAAAAGGCGACGATGAGGCACTAGATGTAATCCCTGTAGAAAACTATGAGTTTGATGGATCCTTTCATCTTCGTTTCGGACCTGGTGAATATGAAGTAACATTGAGCGTCCCAGAAATCAAAGAAGAAAACAGTGATTTTTTCCGCTATTATGGATTTGCTAAATTTGATGTGACCGCTTCTGCTGAAGATAAACGCGACCTACTGCCTTCTCGGGGCGTTCAGTCTGATGCGCCTGAGATTATTAAACTTGCTGAAGAGCTGACTGGTGGTAAGAATTCTGACCGCGAGAAGGCAATAGCCATTTACGAATATGTTGCTAAGAATGTCAGCTATGATGTGCAAAAATACAGAAACAATGAGTTTGAATGGGACGACAGTGCACTGAAGACTTTGGATTCCATGACAGGTGTCTGTCAGGATTATGCCTACCTGGCAATTGCTCTAATGCGTGCAAGTGGGGTCGAGGCTAGATATGTGGAGGGGCGAGCTGGCTCTCCATGGCCGGGGAATCATGCATGGGTCGAGGCGAATTTGGACGGCGAGTGGATTGAGATGGACCCTACATGGGGATCAGGATATATCGATCGTGATGATAAGTTTGTTGCTGCTTATAATGAGGACTATTTTGATCCAAATCCGGATGAGTTTAAGAAGACGCATACGCGGACTGGGGTAAGGTATTGATGGGTTGAATTGATTTATTAGTTCATGTTGGTGGTCACATAGAAGTTATCTATGTGGCCACTTTTTGTATGGATTTCGGGACTGAACTGAGGGAGATGAGATATGCATTTAGTGAAATATGGATTCTATTAGACAAATTCCCTGGATTTCACTGAGCTTTACGCTTTGAGACATCTTCACTGTTACCGTTTGTCACTTCCCCACCACGCTTCGGGCCTTGAGTCGCCTTCTCTGTTACCGTTTTCCACTCCCCAACCTCGCTTTAGGCCTTGAGACGCCTTCTCTGTTACCGTTTGCCACTCCCCAACCTCGCTTTAGGCCTTGAGACGCCTTCTCTGTTACCGTTTGCCACTTCCCCACCACGCTTCGGGC